>PTLJ01000036.1 GCA_002938045.1 Alphaproteobacteria bacterium MarineAlpha3_Bin4 | reverse complement strand
ATTTCTGACAGCGACCCGCACCGGTGCGGATGCATCGGTTAGCTATTACGGTGTGAAGTTGGACGAACATAAGGACGAAACCGTAAACTGCCCATACTTGCTACATGTTGCGAACGAGGATGAATTCGTTCCGAAGAAAAAGCAGACCGAGGTGCATGCCGCCTTGCACGGCAATCCGAAGGTCGAGATTTACTATTACGAAGGTCAGAAACATGCTTTTGCATGTGCTGGCGGCAAGCATTTCGACCAAGACTCGGCTGACCTGGCCCGCGAACGAACGTTGCAGTTCTTCAAGACCTATCTGATTTAGGGCGGTAACCCGAAGGCCATTCTGGCGGTGGAGCGGATGAGTACCCTATTCGAATTCGGGGCCCCGCGGCCTCTTGCTGATAGATTGCGTCCGAAGACCTTGGATGAAGTGGTCGGTCAGGCGCATCTTCTCGCCGAGGACGCGCCACTTGGGCGGATGGTCGGGGCAGGCAAAGTCACTTCGGTCATTCTTTGGGGCCCCCCGGGGACCGGCAAGACGACGATTTCGCGGCTGTTGGCGGAGAAAACAAAGGCGGCGTTTGAGCCGCTGTCGGCGGTATTTTCCGGCATTGCCGATCTCCGCAAAATATTCGAGGCAGCTAAGCAGCGACACGAAATGGGCAGGGGTACGCTGCTTTTTGTCGATGAGATCCACCGTTTCAATCGTGCACAGCAAGACGGATTTATGCCCTATGTGGAGGACGGCACGGTCGTTCTGGTCGGGGCGACGACAGAAAATCCGTCGTTCGAACTCAATGCGGCGCTGCTTTCAAGGGCCCAGGTCCTCGTTCTCAACCGATTAGACGACACCGCTCTGGAAGAACTGTTGGCTCGCGCTGAAACGGAGGAGGGCAGATCACTTCCCGTTGATGCCGACGCCCGCGCTGCGCTCAGGGCTATGGCCGACGGCGACGGCCGTTATATTCTCAATATTGCTGAGGACATTCTCGCCCTGCCGCCCGAGCCGATCCTCGATACTCCGGCGCTGGCGAAAACGGTTCAACAGCGCATGCCGCTTTACGACAAATCCCAGGACGGCCATTACAATTTGATTAGCGCACTGCACAAATCACTGCGTGGATCCGATACGGATGCCGCACTCTACTGGTTTGCCCGAATGCTGGCCGGTGGTGAAGACCCACGCTATATCGCCCGCCGTCTGGTGCGTTTTGCATCCGAGGATATCGGTCTTGCCGATCCGGCGGCGTTGACGCAGGCAATCGCCGCCTGGGAGGCTTATGAGCGGCTGGGCTCGCCGGAAGGGGAACTGGCGCTGGTACAATGCTTAATCTACCTGGCGACGGCTCCGAAATCGAATGCTGCCTACATGGCAGAGAAAGCGGCCAAAAAGGTGGCGCAGAATACCGGTTCGCTGATGCCGCCGAAGCACATTCTGAATGCCCCCACCCGACTGATGCAGGAGCTCAATTACGGTGCCGGTTACGAATACGATCACGACGCGGAAGAGTCGTTCTCTGGCCAAAACTACTTCCCGGAAACAATGCGTCGTGCGCGCTTCTACAATCCGGGTCATAGAGGCTTCGAGCGTGAGATTGCGAAACGGTTGAAATACTGGGACGGATTACGCCGGGATCGTGCTAACGAAGATGAGACCTAATAGAAAATCATCTGTCCAATAGCCAAAGTGACATTCTAACCATGATCGTCAGTCGTCCCCAAATCGTTATCCTTAGTCTCATAGTCAATTGGGTGTTCCGCAAAATGACCATCCCAGGTCTAATCTGCATGTTGCTCTTGGGCGTCGTCTTTGGTGCGTATGCAGTGGGTTGGGTGAGCCCGAACCTATTAGACATCTCCGCCGATTTTCGGCGCATTGCGTTATGAACTGCGTTCAAAAAATTAAGGTCGCCGACGAAGATGAGGGAATCAGACTCGACCGCTGGTTCAAACGATGGTTTCCAGACATCGCTCACGGGCGTCTACAAAAATGGTTACGCACGGGACAAGTGCGCGTTGATGCCGGTCGCGCCAAGTCCAGCACGCGCGTGTATCCAGGACAAACGATCCGCATTCCGCCGATGGGCGGCGTTAGCGGGCAGGACCGGAAACCAACCCGGAAGGCATTTGAAATCTCCGCCAAGGACGCCGCAGCCATGCGCAACCTAGTTCTGCACAGGGACGATCACGTAATTGCCCTCAATAAACCCGCTGGGTTAGCTGTACAGGGCGGCTCCGGGACACGTCGGCATGTCGACGGCTTCCTCGAGGCACTCCGGTTTGGGTCTGGCAAACGTCCATGCCTGGTGCATCGCTTAGACAAGGATACTAGCGGCGTATTGCTACTCGCACGGACGGCAGCCGTGGCCCGTCAGTTGACGGCGTCGTTCAAATCAAAGGACGCTCAGAAACTCTATTGGGCGATCGTTGTCGGCGCACCACGGCCTCAGCACGGCGTGATTGATCTTGGGGTCGCCAAGTTGCCCGGTATGCGCGGCGAGCGCATGGTGCCCAACACGAAAGAAGGTAAAAGGGCGCTGACGAACTACCGCGTGCTCGACAAGGTGGGCCGCAAGGCCGCCTGGGTTGCATTCGAACCACTGACAGGCCGCACTCATCAGATCAGAGTGCACGCTGCAGAAGCGCTTGAGACCCCCATACTCGGCGATGGAAAATATGGCGGTCGAGAGGCGTTCATCGATGGCGAGGGTATAGCGCGGCAGCTTCACCTCCATGCCCGCGTTCTGCGTCTCCCGCATCCCGATGGCGGAATATTTGAGTGTGTGGCCCCTCTGCCAACGCATATGAAGGCCACGTTGCAGGCTCTCGGCCTATCGGTGCAGCCCGAGTATGATAAATTTATGCAACTTGACGTGATCGGGTGAAGTTAAGGCTTAAGTGTTGCGGTTTGCGCTTTATCGAACATTCCCTTCACAAAATAGTAGGACGCAGATTAAAACACTGGGTCCGTTGTCCTGGAACTGGGCCAAATGCAACCAGAGACGGTTTCCGTGCAAAACTGTAGATTAACTGATACGAATTCTGTTGGTCGAAGGTCACAAGCGTTTCGCCAGATTTGTGAATGAAGGCGTGGAGAAAGTGGCGGCAGTACGCCGTTGATGCGTGGACCAGGGGCCTGAACAGTGGCGGTTAAGACTATCTCCCCAAGCCCTTCGCGATTGAGGAACTTGTCTAGCCTCGTACACTAACCATTACCACTGGATCTTCAGTTAATGGGCTGCTGGCAAGAATTCAGGATTACGGAGGAAGAGATGGTCGAGATAGCAATACATGGACTTCACCATAACGCTTATCGTTGTCGTGATGCCGAGGAAACGCGTTGTTTCTACGAGGACTTTCTTGGGTTGCCCCTTGCCGAGGCTTTCGAAATTACCACCACTCAAACTGGACGCAGCACCAACGTACTGCATATATTTTTCGAAATGGCCGACGGCTCGTTTCTGGCCTTTTTCGACGCCCCCAACCAGCCTTTTGAGTTTAAGGCGCAGCACGATTTTGACCTACACATAGCACTAAAAGTAGAAATGGCGCACCTGCATGCCATGCATGCCAAAGGGTTGGCCTCTGGCATGGACGTGCGTGGGGTTGTTGATCATGGTTTTATCCACTCAATTTATTTTCGTGACCCCAACGGCTACGTTGTCGAGCTTACTACGCCAATGCGCGAAGACAATGTCGCACAGCGAATCGAGACTGCCGCCCGTGGCCGAGCAGCACTCGCCGATTGGAACGCCGCCAAACCTTCAAATATCCCGATATGATTTGAAGGTATAGAGAATAGTCGAGGGGGCACACACCACTATGATTAGAATTTACGTATTCGCTGCTACCACCATCACCAATGTATGCTGTCTCCCCTCACCATCGCCGGCGCAGCTGCCGGACACAGGTAGTGAAATCGAAGAAGTCGCCGAGGGCTACAGTTCCAACCTTAAATCCTAGTTTGAGAATTGAGCACCGCCAGCGGATGGTTTCGCAGGTTAGTCGAAGGTTTTACACGGAAGCGCGCGTTGAGTTGGCCGAGGGCGGCTACGCGGTGACCCTCGACGGTCGACCGGTTCGGACGCCATCCGGAACACAGGTGGTAATCCTAAGTAGTCGACTGGCTGACGCTATCGCCGACGAATGGGCTGAACAAAAAGAAGAGATTGTTCTGGCTTCGATGCCGCTGACGCAGCTCGCTGTGACCGCAATCGACCGGGTCGGCCCGGGACGAGCCGAGGTAATTAACAACATTGCTAGGTACGGCGCGACCGATTTGTTGTGCTACCGGGCTGAGGCTCCGGCTGATTTGGTTCGGCAACAGGAGGAGCTGTGGCAACCGTTGCTCGACTGGGTGGCCAAGACTTACGGGGCTCGACTGCAAGTAACTTTTGGCATCATACATACGGTACAAGAGGAAAGTGCTCTCGTAGCCCTCCGCGCCGCAGTCAATAGACACAACGATTTTGAATTAACGGCACTTGCCGAGATGACACAGATTTGTAGTTCTGTTGTTATCGGGCTCGCCGTTACGGCTGGTCACATCGCACCTGAGACAGCGTTCGAAACGTCTCTGCTTGACGAAACGTGGCAGTCAGAACAATGGGGCTCCGATTTTGATGCCGAAGCGCGCCGCGCTGCCATAAGAAGCGATCTTCAGTCGGCTGCCCGGTTTATTGATCTGTTGCGGGATTGACCCACCGTTAAAGAAGCTGCCCCAGTTTTTTTTGCTGGTCGCTAGCTGACCCTTCGGTCTATTTTCCCCTAAAAGGAACCTAAATCGCCGGGATAACGCGGCAGAACTCCAGGATAGCTAATGCACGATATCATCCGACGCCTCGAAGAGAAGCGAGAACTTGCCCGTAAGGGCGGAGGGAAAAAGCGCATCGACGCACAGCACGGCAAAGGAAAACTTACAGCGCGCGAGCGAATAGAACTTTTGCTTGATCCGGGTTCGTTCGAGGAATGGGACATGTTTGTCGAACATCGCTGTGCGGATTTCGGGATGGGAGAAAAGACCACGCCGGGCGATGGTGTAGTAACAGGTTATGGCGCCGTCAATGGCCGACTAATCTTCGTTTTCAGCCAAGATTTCACGGTTTTAGGCGGGTCACTCTCTGAATCTCATGCCGAGAAGATTTGCAAGATTATGGATCAGGCGATGAAGGTCAGGGCGCCGGTCGTGGGGCTCAACGATTCTGGTGGTGCCCGTATCCAGGAGGGAATTGCCTCACTGGCCGGGTATGCGGAGGTGTTCCAGCGCAATGTTACGTCGTCCGGCGTTATTCCGCAGATCTCGATGATCATGGGCCCCTGCGCAGGTGGCGCCGTCTATTCGCCGGCGATCACCGACTTCATCTTCATGGTAAAGAAATCGAGCTATTTGTTCGTGACCGGTCCGGACGTGCTTAAGACGGTCACCCACGAAGAAGTTACGCAAGAGGAATTGGGCGGCGCCATCACCCATACCGTCAAATCGGGAGTTGCGGACCGCGCTTTCGAGAATGACGCAGAAGCGCTTTTCAATCTGCGGCGTTTCATTGACTTTCTGCCGGCTAACAATCGCGAGAAACCGCCGGTCCGACCAACGCCCGACCCACATGACCGGGTCGAGGGGTCGCTCGACACCCTGATCCCTGATCACCCCAACAAACCCTATGACATGAAAGAGTTGATTGAAAAAGTTGTCGATGAAGGGGAGTTCTTCGAATTGCAACCTGAATACGCCGGCAACATCGTCACTGGCTTCGGTCGCATGGAGGGCTCTACGGTCGGAATCGTGGCCAACCAGCCGCTCGTATTGGCGGGCTGTTTAGATATTGAGTGCAGCATCAAGGCGGCGCGGTTTGTGCGTTTCTGCGACTGCTTCAACATTCCTATCGTCACCTTCGTTGATGTCCCAGGCTTTCTACCCGGCACGGCCCAGGAGTACGGTGGCATCATCAAGCACGGCGCAAAACTCCTTTACGCCTTCGCGGAGGCCACGGTGCCGAAAGTTACTGTGATTACCCGAAAGGCATATGGCGGAGCCTATGACGTGATGAGTTCTAAGCATCTACGAGGTGACGTCAACTTAGCTTGGCCGAGCGCCGAGATCGCCGTTATGGGACCAAAAGGCGCGGTTGAGATCATCTTTCGACAGGATATTAGCGATACCGACAAGATAGACGCCAGGACCGAGGAATACCGTCAGCGTTTCGCCAATCCCTTCATCGCCGGTAATAGGGGATTTATCGACGACGTCATTATGCCCCACGACACAAGGCTTCGGATTTGCCGAAGCCTGCGGATGCTGCGTGATAAAATTCTCGAAAACCCGTGGAAAAAACACGGTAACATTCCGTTGTAAATACCGAAAACGCCCAGACTGGCAGCGGGTCGATCCCGGCACCGCTGATTATTCAGGTGGTGGTATGGCGGCAGTCTGCGTGGCAATCAGGCCGTAGTGTTCGGTACGCCGGTGGGCCTCAAAATTGAACGTCGTCTTTTTTAGGAACACACACTCGTCCAAATCGCACTCAAAAACGATCACTTCGTCTCCGCAGGTCTCGGCTAAGGCGACGATCTCACCGTTGGGGTTAACGATGCAGCTACCTGCCATCAGATCATTGCCATCTTCGTTACCGGCCTTGGCGACACCGACGACCCAACAAGCGTTCTGGTAGGCGCCGGCCTGCATGCAGATATGGTTATGGTGCATGCGAGTTTTGGCCGTCTCCCCGGGTTTCAGGGAGTTGAGTGTTGGCGTGTTATAGCCGAGCATGACCAACTCGACACCCTGTAGCCCCATGACCCGAAAGGTTTCCGGCCAGCGGCGGTCGTTGCAGATGCACATCCCCATGACACCGCCCATGGTTCGCCAGACGGGAAAACCAAGGTCGCCAGGCTCGAAATAACGTTTTTCCAGGTGCTGCCAAGTACGTTCCGGCTCGTATTCGACGTGACCGGGCAAGTGGACCTTACGGTATTTGCCAACAATGGTGACCGACTTGTCGACCAGAATCTGAGTATTGAAATGGTGGCCGTCCGGCGTCAGTTCCGCGTAGCCGATCGAGAATCCAATGCCAAGCTTCTTGGCGGTATCGAACAGCGGTTGTGTCACCCCGCCCGGCATATCGGTCTCGAACCATCCGTCCATTTTTGACCGGTCCTCCTCGTAATAACGGGGAAAGAACGTTGTTAACGCAAGCTCCGTGAAGACGACGATATCACTCTCCTGTGAAGCTGCTTGGCGCATCATCTCTACCAAGCGCGCAACAACAGCTTGGCGGCCTTCGTCCTTCTGAATGGGGCCTGATTGGGCGGCTGCAATTTTTACAATTCTTGCCATGGTTTAGTCGTGCTCCTTATCAGATCTAATCAAGAAAGCTTAAGTCGGCTGGCTTGGCAGATTTCGGCAACTCGCAGGGCAAGAATTGATCCTACCCCGGCGCTCCGTTGACTGCGACCTTGCCATAAACCACTTCGCCCCGCGATAGGGTGGTCACCGCCCAGATGGTCACCCCCTTATACTTAGGGCGTGTAATCCATTTTGTCGTGCAGCACATCTTAATCGATTTTGACCTTTGCGGTCGGACAGGGTATTGGCCCTTGTTCTAACCGGTAAGCCGCGTGTAGGAAAAGCGTCATCAACGACGAAAACAATATTAGCGCCGTTAGGGCGCGTCGGCGGCTAAAGGGGTTTAGCAGGCATCTCGCTGCCTATTTCCTGGCGATGATCGTATTGGTGCCTATCAACTATTATCTGACACCGAACACCGTCTGGTTCACCTTGCCGATGGTCGGCTGGGGAAGCATTCTTGCCATCCATGCCGCCTATGCCATGGGACTGTTTAAAGGTATAACCAGAAATCATCCGCCGCCTTAGGTGACAAGCGGCGTGTTCATGGATTCATCGGAGGATTGTCGCCAAAAAAGGCGTAACGAACGGTTGAGATTCAGGGTTTGGCCAGTTCCAGCATGTTTAAAAAAATTCTAATTACGAACCGCGGCGAGATTGCCTGTCGGGTCATCAAGACCGCGAGGAAGATGGGAATCGCTACCGTCGCCATCTACTCGGAGGCGGACCGCTACGCACTGCATGTCGATCAGGCCGATGAGGCCGTCTTTATCGGTCCGTCCCCGGTGGAGAAGAGCTATCTCAACATGGGCGCTATTTTGGACGCCATTCGCGACACAGGCGCCGATGCTGTCCATCCGGGTTACGGGTTTCTCTCCGAAAACGCCAAATTCGCAGAGGCCTTGCAAAAGGCTGGCATTGCCTTTATCGGCCCCGGGCCGAAGGCAATCACCGTCATGGGCGACAAGATCACGTCAAAAAGGCTGGCAGAGAAGGCTGGCGTTAACACGGTACCGGGTCACGCTGAAGCTGTTGCCGATGCCAAAGAGGCGGTCAAAGTCGCAAAAGATATTGGCTATCCGGTCATGTTGAAGGCATCGGCCGGCGGCGGCGGTAAAGGGATGCGGATCGCCCATGATGACGAAAAAATAATTGAAGGGTTTGGACCTGCCTGCAACGAGGCGAGATCTAGCTTCGGGGACGATAAAATGTTTGTCGAGAAGTTCATCGAAGAGCCTCGCCACATCGAAATTCAGTTGATAGCCGATACCCACGGCAACACGCTTTATCTAGGTGAGCGGGAATGCTCGATTCAGCGCCGCTATCAGAAAGTCGTCGAAGAAGCACCGTCGCCTTTTATAGACGCTAAGACCCGCAGGAGGATGGGCGAACAGGCGGTGGCTCTGGCGCGGGCAGTCGACTACGCTTCAGCTGGCACTATAGAGTTCCTCGTCGATAGTGCGCGCAACTTCTATTTTCTGGAGATGAACACCCGGCTCCAGGTTGAACATCCCGTAACCGAATGTGTCACTGGTCTTGATTTGGTGGAGCTCATGATCCGCGTTGCTGCCGGTGAAAAACTGTCGATCACGCAAAAGGACGTCAAGCTTGACGGCTGGGCGATCGAGGCCCGGGTTTATGCCGAGGATCCGTTTCGGAACTTCCTGCCGTCGGTGGGCCGGTTGGTGCGTTACCGCGCGCCCGCCGAGAGCGAACATGTACGCGTTGACACCGGCGTTTGCGAAGGCAGCGAAATCTCAATCTATTACGATCCGTTGATTGCTAAACTGATCACGTACGGTAAATCACGCGAGCAAGCAATCGCGGCTATGAAGAAGGCCCTAAACACGTATTTCATTCGGGGCATTAAACATAACATCGCCTTTTTGGCGGCGCTGATGGCGCTCCCGCGTTTCGTCGCCGGAGAGCTATCGACCAATTTAATCGCCGAGGAATATCCCGACGGATTGCACAACGCTGACATAGTACCAGAAAATGCCATGCTCCTAGTCGCCGTCGCCGCTTCCGCGCACCGAGCCTACCAACAGCGGGCCGCTTTGATCAGCGGCCAGGTCCCCAATCACCAGTACAAGGTTGCTGACAATTGGGTTGTCGTCCTCGGTGGCGTAAATCATGCGGTTCGTGTGGTACCAATTGATGGAGGATACGAACTGACCCTCGACGAAAGCGAGTGCCATATTGAAACCGAGTGGAAACTGGGTGACCCGCTTTTCAAGGGCCGCTTGGACGGTGTTGATTTCTGCGTTCAGTTTGAGCGCGCAGCCGTTAACTACCGCGTTGGGCATGGCGGTGCATGGATCGACGTTTTGGTCATGAGCCAACGGGCGGCGGAACTCAGCAAGGTGATGCTAATCAAGGAGCCTCCGGACACATCAAAGTTCTTGCTGTCACCGATGCCAGGGCTCTTGGTGTCTGTTGCTGTCGAAATCGGTGAGAAAATCAAGATCGGCGATGAACTGGTTGTCGTTGAGGCTATGAAAATGGAGAACATTCTTCGGGCTGAGCGTGATGCCACTGTTGCTGCGATTAGGGCTGAAGAAGGTGCAA
>PTLJ01000035.1 GCA_002938045.1 Alphaproteobacteria bacterium MarineAlpha3_Bin4 | reverse complement strand
CTGTCCGGCCCCCTACTCTGCAAGGCGAAGCCTCAAATTCGTTGGTGCCGCCGCCGCACTCCGCTCGTTTACCTGTTCGCGGCCGAGAGCCTCGGCTAAATGCCCCATCCCTGAGCGCCCGTCGGCAGCTTCGACCTCCGCGTTGTATTTCGTGTTGGTATTGATATCGTAGGTATAGCTGCGGCCGCTGTCGTCGGTGATAAACTCAAAGCCGGCGACGCCGATGCAGCCCCGTTAGCCGGCGCACTGACGGTGTGCTATACGTCGGCACCTAGTGGCTAGTTGTCGAATGGAGGGTTACTGGACTTGCGGACGCAATGAATCAGCCCCGGCCAAGGGCTGGTTGAAGTCTTCTGGTGTCATATCATAGCTGAAATCGAGATCGGGAATCGGCGGAAGTTCGAGGTCCTCACCGTTGGAGATTTCGGATTTCCTCTTTTGTCGATAGAGGCTGCGGATCGTCGCGTAGTAGTCGACCGACGTTTTCTTGACCTGATTGAGTTCCTCGACGACGCTGGCGTATTCGACCAACCCATTGGCAGCCGAACGCGCCAGGATTTCCTCATCCCGATCAGCATCCGCCAGATACAGGTTCAGCGGGTCGAAGAAAGGATCGACGAAAAACTTGCCGACCAGGTCGCGCGGATTGGACGGCCCGAAGATCGGCAACACCAAATAGAAGCCTTCGCCAGCACCCCAGACGCCCAATGTCTGGCCAAAATCTTCGTCGCGGCCTTCAAGCCCCGAATTGGTCGCAACGTCGGCGAATCCAGCGATGCCGACAGTCGAATTGACAATAAAGCGTCCGAGCGTCGTCATCGCACCATCGATGTCGCCTTGCAGGATGTTATTGGCGAGCGTGACCGGGGATTTGAGGTTGTTGAGGAAGTTGCTGATACCCGTCCGCGCCATCTCCGGCACGGCCTCGTTATAGAGTGTCGATAGCGGGCGCAGTAGAACATCCTGGAAGAACTCGTTGAAAGTGAAAATCCAGCGGTTAACCTGCTCTAACGGATCATTAACGTCTTCGCTGTCGTCGGTGGCTGCAAGTAGGGTCTGCAACGGCGCCTGATCAGACTGGCTCTCGGCTGCCCAAACCGGGCTCCCGATGAGAACAATCAATGAAAGAAGTACGAAAATTGCCGAACGGATTTTTGATCTAAGATTGTTCACGGCGCGCGATTCCGATCCAGACCCCTCAAGCATCCCAATTTTAAAGCAGCGCGCTACGACGCCCTCACCCTCGTTCTTCATTGTCACTTTTAAGCCAAGTTCATGTTCCCGGCAACCGCCTATCTGATAAAATTGCCGCCATGTGACATATATGCCCAATCGTCCAAACTTATGGAATGTTATGATTGTTTTGTCAATTTTAGGGCTTTAACTTTGGTACAGCCATAAAGGCTGAAGAACGATCATGCGCTGCACACCTATTTATTTGTTGGTCCTGTCTTACCTCTTCATTGCACCGCCCGCGAGCGATAACGCTGCAGCGGCCGGGGGAGCGCCGTCACATATCGTCGCCGGTTTCCAGTCGGCGCTCGTAGCGGTGATGAAGGAGGCCGAGACGCTCAGCATCAGACAACGCTTCGAGCGACTAGCCAAGACCGCGGACGAGTCATTTCATTGGGCGCTGATGGCCCAGATCACGGCTGGAAACCATTGGAAATCTGCCACTCACACCGAACGAAAAAATTTGGTCGAGGCGTTTCGCAGGATGAGTATTACGACTCTAGCGACGCTTTTCGACGGATATTCCGGCGAGATCTTCAAAGTCATCCAGGAGGCCGATGGCCCGAGCAGAACGCGGATAGTGCAGACAGTCCTTGTCAAGGGAGACAAATCGAAGGTCGACATCCTTTACGTCTGCCGTAAGTTCAAAGTGGGCTGGCGGATGATCGACGTCATCCTCGATAACGGTATCAGCGAGCTAAAGGTTCGCCGGTCGGAGTACAATTTTGTCTTGAAGAAGGGCGGGTTGCCAGCATTGATTGGGCTGTTGAACAGCAAGGCCGACGAACTTATGTCGAACTGAATGGTCGGCTGGTGCCGACTAACCGTGATCGGATTGATGATGCCCGTTCCCCGATTCGCCACCACCCTGTTTGCTGTGTTGCTCGCTGCAACGGCCGTCGAGTCGGCTCGGGCCGAGGCGACGACGGCGCGCCAATTGGTCGCGCGCTTTCATGGCACACTCCTGGATTCGATGAAGAACGCGGTGCATCTCGGCGTCAAGGGGCGGTACCAAAAGCTGGCGCCAGAAATTGAGCAGACGTTCCATCTCAAGCTGATGGTAAGGGTCTCCATTGGCTCATACTGGAAAAACGCCGACGACGGAGAGCGCGACCGGCTAGCCGAGGCCTTCTCGCAATACTCCATCAGCACCTATGCGTCGCAGTTCGATAGTTACTCGGGACAAAAGTTCTCGATCATCGGCGAAAAGAGGGGACCGCAAAACACCACGCTCGTCAGCACCCGAATCACCAATCCCGGCGGAGACGACGTCGACCTCACCTATGTGACCCGCCAGTTCAAAAAAAAATGGCGGATCGTCGATGTGCTTCTCGACACAGGGATCAGCCAACTCGCGGTTCGCCGCTCGGAATACCGGCGAATTCTGAGGAGCGGCGGCATCAACAGCCTGATCGAAGCGCTCAACACCAAAGCCCGGGAGTTGGTCCCCGACTAGCCGGCGCTACCCTCCTCATCCACGGGCGCGTCGCCGGGGCGCACCGAATAGAGTGCGCCGATCGCAAATCCGAGGCCTATCCAGATCAACTCGCGAATCCGGCGCACGACGCCAACCGCCAGCCCCAGCGATGGTGAGCCGGTGATCACACCCGAGATCAAGAAAAACGCGCCTTCCTGGGCACCAATGCTGGCCGGGATGAAGAACGTGCCGGTGCGTACCATCTGGGCGACCGATTCGATGATCCAGGCCTCTGTCAGCGTCACCGGATGGCCGAGAAAAGCCATCGCGACGAAAACCTCGACCACGCCCAGTACCCAGTTGACAAGCGCCAGCGCTACCGCCAAGACGAACCGACCCCGATACTCCGTATAGAAGCCGACTAACCGCTCATCCATATCGTAGATGTGTCCGAGGACGGCTTCGAGCCGCGTCGCTATACGCCAGCGGCTGAGCCAAATCCCGGTCAGTGACGTGATCCTGAACCGCTGCACGGCAAAGAACAGGAAGGTGGCCAGCAGCATGACCGTCAGACCGGTGCCGGCGACGCCCTTGGCCGAACCCGACAGCTGTTCATCGGCGATGACGAAACTAAAACCGGCGATCAAGAACAGGCACAGCGCCACCATGTTGATTGTTCGCGCCAGGATCAACGACGCGACAGCTTCTCGGTAGCCAACGTCGTAGCGCCTCTTCAACAGCACCGCCTTGACCGGCTCTCCGCCCATGCTGGCGGCCGGAATGACGTGGTTGAACGCTTCGCCGACCATCCGCACCAGGAACGCGCGCACCGTCCAAAGCGTGTTCATGGGTTGCGACGGGAGCGCCATCAGCCAGGTAAATGAATCGATCGCAAAGGCGGCGCAGTAGATCGCCAGCACGACGGTTAGGCCCCAACCAATCTCGCTGACGCGCTGATAGACCTCGTCGAGATTAGTTTGTCCGACGACAGTGACCAACAGCGCAAGGCCGAGTGCGAGATAGAGGAACTTAACGTAGCGCACTCAGCTCACTCCGTTATACGTTGTAACGCCGCGTGCGCTTAACACAGAGCATTATCCAATAGACCTGGGCACCGACGGCACCGGCCGGCAAAAGCAACCAAAGCCCGTCGGCCAGAGCCAACAGCAAGACGAGGAAACAGAAATCCGCCCGCATCAACTCGCGAAAAACAAAGATCGCCCACTGCGTCGGAGTCGCCGGTCGCGACACCTCCTCGGTGTCGAATTTTGCCGCCGGCTCGTCCCGTGTACGATCGAGACAGTCGAACGCGAGCACGAGCAGGTAGTTGATGGTACCGCCGACCGCCGCCGCCCAGCCCATCCACATCCAGACTTCATTTCCAGCCACGCGTCCGTAGCCTATGCCGAGGGCAGCGAAGAACGCGCTGTGAACGACCCAGTCGACGAAGGTGTCGTAATGCATACCGAAGCTCGACGACAGTCCTTTCAGGCGCGCGATTTCGCCGTCGCAGTTATCAAGCACGTAGCGGACGACGAACAGCGCGGCAGCGGCAACACCATTGCCGTACCCCTCTTGGTACAGGTACCAGGCTGCCGCCAGCCCGACTAGCATGGACACCGAAGTGATCTGGTTGGGCGTTACCGGCAGCCTAGCCAGCAGCGGCGTCGTGCAAGCCGACAAGTGACGTATCAGGGGCAGCAGGTTCTTCTCACCCCTGCCGCTCACGATGCCGTTCCTTCCGCCGCCGGCGGCCGCCTGTCGGCGATGACGACCATCAGCGCCGGTAGGAAGATCAGCGTCGATGCCAGGGTCAACGAGATCGATACGGTCAATAGCACTCCCATGCTTGACGTCCCCGGATGGCTCGACAGCGCGATGCTGCCGAACGAACCGATTGTCGTCAAGGCGCTGAAGACGACGGCGCGCGGAGTTGACGTCACAAGTACGCCGCCAGCGTGCCGATTACGCCGTTCCTCACGCTCGCGGGTGACCAGATGGATGCCGCCGGCGACGCCGAGGCCGAACAACAGCGGTAGTACGATAACGTTGGCTAAATTGAATGGCAGCCCGAGCGCGGCCGAGGAGGCCACTGTCATCGCCGCCGCAAGCACCAGCGGCACGAACACCAGCGCCATGTCGCCGAGCCGCCCAAGGACTAAGAACAATAGCACCATGATCGCGCCGACAGCGATTGCCGCTGCCTGGAACAACGCGGTCAGGACGGCGTTACCAGCCTCGAGGATGACCACCGGCGAACCGATCGCCTCTGGTGCCACGGTTCTTACTGAGCGCACGAACTCTTCGAGTGCCGCAACCTCGCGCAAGTTTTGCATCGGAAAAACTTCGACGCGAGCGCGGCCGTCAACGGCGATCTGGCGTTCGCGGACCGTCTGCGGCAGCGTCTCGATGGTCACAGGTTCCGCCATCAGCGATTGTCGAAGCTGGACGAACCGGCCGGAAAGACCGGCCAGCAAGCGACGTTCGAACTCTGCCAGCTTGTCATCGTCGGAAAGTACCGATAACGCCGTCGACAGTCGCGCCGCTGCACGCTGCTCGAGCGGCCGTTTTGATTCTTCGGCCAGCCCGCGAATGCGGACCTTGAGGCGCCGGAACACCTGCAGCCGTTCCTCTGCCGAAATAGCTTCGCCCCCGCTGGCGGCCGCGAACGCAGGCGCCAGAAACAGCGCCATGCTGGTGATCACGTCTAGCTTCTCGTTCTGCTCGCCTGGCACGTAGCTCGCCAGGGTCGCCGTGTGATCTACCGCCGGTAGCTGATCCAGTTTCGCCGCCAGGGCGGTCGCTGCGGATAGATCGGCGGCTAGGATCTCGATCGAATAAGGATTAGTGCGGCTGTCTCCCATTAAGTCGAGCAAAGTCGAGACTGATTCGGTTTGCGAGTCTTTGAGGTTGAGGGGGTCGAAATCGAAGCGCGCGCTCGTGGCCATGGTCGCCGCCGCGATCCCGAGCGCTAGGGCGGCCCAGCAGATCGGACGGCATTGCCCAGTAATAAACGCCTGCACCTTAGATCCGTTGCCGTCTCCTCGCGCTACAGGCCGACCCGCTCGCGGACCCACCCAAAGCAACGACAATAGCGCTGGCAGCAAGGTGACGTTGGCGATGAGCGCGATGAACATCCCGGTGCCGGCGATTAAGCCGAGTTCGGCCAGGCCGACGTAGTCGGTCGGCAGGAACGAGTAGAAGGCTATCGAGGCACTGACGGCGCACAGGGTCATTGGGCCGCCGACAGCCTCCCCTGCTCGCTCGAGGGCGGCCTGGCTGTCGGCAGCATGCTCCAACTCCTCCTGAAAGCGCATGCCAAAATGGATGCCGAAATCAACGCTCAGGCCGATGAACAAAACAGCGAAGGCGACAGAGATCAAATTGAGGGAACCGAGCGCCGCAATCGCGAAGGCCGTAACCAGGACCAGGCCGACAATCAACGTCGCCAGGGTCGCGAACACCAGCCGCGCCGAGCGCAGGCCGATCGTCAGGAGCCCCATCACCAGTGCCAGCGAAAGGATGCCCGCCAGCCGCATCCCCGTCTCGACACTTTTCAACTCTTCCTGTGCGAGCGCGGCCGAGCCGGTTAGGCGAACCGTCACGCCGTGCGCCTGGTCCATTTCGAGCTCGCCGAATAATTCTCGGATCGCTTCGATCGCCTCGGAGGCTGGTTGCAGCGATTCGAAGTTCAACGTCGGCTGGATCAGCAGGAACCGCCGCCGCTCGACGGCATCACTATCTCCGCCAGACATCAGCCGCTGCCAAGACAATTGCCCGAATGCGCCTGCCGCCTGCGCCTCCGCCACTTCAGCCAAAGCGTCGAGCACGCGGGTTAGTTCAATCGGCGCCTCGCCGGTACTCTTCAACGACTCGTCGATCGCCAGCTCGAGCATGTGCACGAAGCCGCGAAGGCTCGGGTCACGCCACAGCGTGCCGAGGAATGGCTGCGCCTCCGCCAGCCGGTCACTGAGATCGTAGAGTTTGTCGACGTCGAGGTAGAGAAGTCCGTTACGACGGAAGAACTCGCTTCCCTCTAGGTCGTAAACGCTGCCAAACAGTTCTGGGTTGCGGCGTAGCCGTTCCGCCAGCGCGATCGCCGCATCTTCGGCAATGTCTGGATTAGCGGCGTCGATGACAACCAAGATGTTATCCGTGAATTGTGGAAACGCGGCGCTAAGCGCGCGGGCATGCTGGCGGAAGGGTAAATCTTTCGACAACATGTCGGTGGTGGCAGTGTTGATGCGTATATTGCCTGCCAGGTAGGTCACGCTCGCCGCCATCAATAACAATGACGCGGCGACCACCAGCCACGCAGTGCGGCACGCCGCGGCGACCCAGCGGACGACGAATTTCCGGTATGCGTTTGCGGCGGTGTCGAACACGGCCCCTGCGTTCTCCGTGCAAGCTTATGAACCAGGCCGCTTATAGCGCCGTTGGCCGGGCAGCGACAAGACGCTCGGCAGGGTGGTTGCTCTATCCAGCTTGACTTCGCCTGTGCCCTGCAACAGGTTTGCCGCAATTCACGTCTCTGTTAAAGGAAGCTGGGCAGTCGGTGATAGCTATGATTCCCTGGGACCAGCGCGCGGCACGGGTTCTCGTCAGACCCCTCGTTCATTCGCCCGTTACGCCCAATCAGTTGACCCTCTTCACCTTGCTGCTCGCGCTAGCCGGCGCCGGACTTTTCGCCGCTGGCGATCTGGCACTTTCCAACTGGGGTGCCAGCCTGTTCGTGCTGGCTCGATTTCTCGACCACTTCGACGGCGAGCTAGCACGCCAAAAGGGGATGTCCTCGAAGCTAGGTTATTACCTGGATTACGCCGCCGGAGCGCTCAGCTACGGGGCGTTGTTCCTCTGTATCGGTATCGGCCTCGGCAATTTGGAATTGGGCCGATGGGGGATAATCCTCGGACTGGCCGGAGCGGCGAGCGCAGTGATTTCGATGTTTACCAACCTCGGCATAGACAAGGCGCGAGACACGGCCGATGAGGGCGAAGCCGTAGGCTATCCGGGCTTCGCGGGCTTCGAGCTCGAAGACGGGATCTATCTGATCGCACCGATTACCTGGGCAGGATGGCTGCTGCCTTTCTTCGTTGCCGCTAGCATCGGCGCGGCAGTCTACTGCCTGTGGACCTGCTGGTCCCTAATCCTTATCCGCAAGCAATAACTTCCGGCGGAAGAACCAGACGAAGAACAGCGCGAAGGCAGGAGCGCCAATCGTCGCCGCCACTAACAATGACTCAGACCAGCCGAGCCATACGGCGACGGGGAGCGCCAGCATGGCGTCGTCCGGATCAAAGCCAGCGGCAGCGCCGAGTTCGGCGGCGCCCGTGCCGTCGAGTTCCT
This sequence comes from Alphaproteobacteria bacterium MarineAlpha3_Bin4, assembly GCA_002938045.1. Classification (GTDB taxonomy): domain Bacteria; phylum Pseudomonadota; class Alphaproteobacteria; order Rhodospirillales; family Casp-alpha2; genus PTLJ01. Next base: position 2,167 of record PTLJ01000035.1, on the reverse strand, counting down.
CGATTCGCATCACCAGCCACAGGATCGCCACTACCGCGGCGCCAGCGGCAAGGCCCATCAGCACGGAAATCATACCAAAATCGCCGCCTCTCAAACCGACCCCTAGGCCGACGAAGATAATTGCGTTAGAGAGCGAATCGGCGATCAGGTCGTATTTATGGCCGCCCGGGCTAGTACGGCCGGTGATCCGCGCCAGATCGCCGTCAGCGCGGTCTAGGATCATCGACACGACGAAAAGCGCGGCGCCGATGTGCTGCCAGGGCGAAACGCCGACACCGAGGGCAACAGCGGCGACCGTTCCAGCGAGCAGACGGACTGTCGTAAGCTGGTTCGGCGTCACCGGCGATTTAATTAGGGGCCTCACAACGGTGGTGCGGGCAATGCGGTGTATCCACGTGTTATGACTAATGGCGATAGCCTCCGAGTCGGAATCGTGACTTGCCGCGAGGGTAAAATCTAATCTTTTTTCACCCGCCCGCAAGCGCGGCGACGGACGGGCCAATGATGCCCTCCGGCGCTTGAAGGCGATGGGAATTGGGCCTAGGATGCGCGCGCTCGCCGCGCTGAGCCGTTGACCAGCCGCTGGAAGAAGCCGAACCCGCACATACAGTGGATATTAACATCTTGAGCACCCCAGTTCTTTCCGATTCGCAGCTCGCGGAATTCGAGCGCGACGGGTTTCTCGTCGTCCGTGGCGCTTTCAATCCGGAAGTAGCGACAAAAATCCAAGCCTGGACCGACGAACTTCTGGCCTTGCCGGAGGAATCCGGGCGACATTGGGTCTACCACGAACCCAGCCTTAAAGAGAACGGAAAGAACCTAGTTAGCCGGATCGAGAACATCGCGCCCTATCAGGACAACTTCGCAATCCTGAGCTCGGCCCTGAAGGCGCCGGTCGGCCAATTGCTCGGCGAGGAGGCCGTTCTATTCAAGGAAAAAGTCAACTTCAAGATGCCCGGCGGCGACGGCTTAAAACCGCATCAAGACTCGCAGGCCGGATGGGACGCCTATGCGGAGTTCTTCATCAGCGTCCTTGTCAGCATCGACACGGCGACGGAGGAGAACGGCTGCCTTCAGATTTGCGCCAGCCATCATAAACGAGGACTTTTCACGTCTTGGGAACCGTTGAACGACGAAGACATTGCAGACATGGACTTCGTCCCGGTGCTGACCGAGCCCGGCGACGCGATCTTCTTCGATTGCTACACGCCGCACAGTTCGGAGCCAAACATGAGCGACAAGACGCGGAGAATTTACTACGCCACTTATAACCGTCTGTCGGAGGGCGACAACATGGCGCAATATTATGCCGACAAGCACAAGAGCTATCCGCCCGACATCGACCGCGACCCGGAGAACGATTACATCTTCCGCGTCTAGGCGGATGGCGCGCCGTCGCCGCCTTTGTCGCGCTGGGCGCGATCCTATTAAAATTAGCCGGGCTGTCTGAACGGCAGGATGTTGCCGTTAGCCGTCTCCGTGGATTCCGGAGGAGCCTCGATGACGGTGATCTCGACCAGGTACTCGGAGATGCGCGGGAAGGTCTTGCGGTTGGCCTTCTCGAGATCTTCTGGGTAGTCGATCTCGATCCAGGGAATGCCGGTTACGTCCTCGATCGAGAAGGTGCCGCGCGGTTCTCCCTTCAACACCTGGCGGAAGACCTGTTCGTAGGGGCCTTTGATATCATCGCAATCGATGAAGCATTCCGTTCTATCGGCCACTTTGGCCGCAATCTCGGGGCTAATCTTCAAGAACCCGGGCCATTCGCCGAACAACTCGAAGTCATCGCCCAGACCCTTGCCGAAGTCGATGACCTCACCGCCGTTGAGGCAGATTTTGACGAAATCGTCGGTCGACTGGAACTGACGATCCATGATGAAGCAGTTGCGGTGCGGCGATGTAATCAGCTTTTCCAGCACCAGCGGGTGGTAGAGTACGTCGGAGTCCATGAACAACACATCCGTGCCGCCGCGCAGCACCTCAATTCCCTTGGCCATGGAGAGCAGCGGCCCTTCTTTGTAACGCGGGTTGAAGATCGGCCTAACGAAGCCTTCGTGAGCGACGGTACCGGCTTCGGCGATCAGATCCTCCTGACGATGGCCGACGATCATTACCAGCTCCTTGACGCCGTAAGCTTGGAGTAATTCGATATGACGCTGCAACAGGG
>PTLJ01000034.1 GCA_002938045.1 Alphaproteobacteria bacterium MarineAlpha3_Bin4 | reverse complement strand
AAATGGACATCATCGCCAACAACTTGGCCAACATGACCACTACCGGATTCAAAGGTGAGAAGATGATGTTTTCCCAGCATCTAGTCAAAAGCCGGGACGACCAAGGATTGGGCGGCACCGACTTGGCCTTTGTCCGCGATATCGCGACCATGCGCGACGTCACTGAGGGGCCGCTGGAAAAAACCGGAAATCCGCTCGACGTCGCCATCAGTGGCGAGGGCTTCTTCATCATCCAGACCGACCAAGGTGACAATTATACGCGGGCCGGACGGTTCAAGCTTGACGACGGCGGCCAACTGGTCAATCAGCAAGATAATCCGGTTCTGTCGGACGCTGGCCAACCGTTTGTCTTCGGTCCCGAAGAAAGCAATATTACGATCTCGACGGATGGCACCATCGCTACTCAGAACGGGGCAATCGGCAGACTGGCGGTTGTCAGCTTCGAGCGCCCGTATGCACTCAAACCGAATGCATCAGGACAATTTACCACAGGAGAACCTCCCACCGCAGTCGCAAACCCGAAGGTTGTCCAGGGCATGCTCGAAGGTTCGAATGTGCTCCCCATTATCGAGATGGCCCACATGATTGAAGTCCACCGCACTTACGAAAGCGTCCGGACGTTCCTGGAAAAGGAAGACGAGCGCATGAGGCAGATGGTTCGGGATATGGCTGAAGTCGCCTAATCGCCCGGCGTTTCACCCGAGCGCGTCCCGGGGCAAGGAAAACGAAACAAGAAAGGACGGGAATAATGACCATTAGATCACTGGATATCGGCGCGACCGGTATGCTCGCCCAACAGCGGAACGTGGAGGTCATATCCAACAACTTGGCCAACATGAACACCACCGCTTATCAGCGCCGCCGGACTGAATTTCACGACTTGATCTACCAAGATCTGCGGCGCGTGGGTACGACATCATCCGACGCAGGCACCGTGGTCCCGACGGGCGTTCAATTGGGCCTCGGCGTCAAGTTAGCGGCGGTCTACCGCATCCACGAGCAGGGCAACCTGACGGCCACCGACAACACCTTTGACGTCGCTATCCAGGGCAAGGGCTTTTTCCAGATCACGCTGCCCACGGGCGATACCGCCTACTCCCGTGACGGCACATTTCAGCTCGACGCCAACGGGCAGATGGTGACCCACGACGGTTTCCTCCTGCAGCCCGGCATCACCATTCCGAACACCGCTGTCGACGTCACCATCAACGATTCCGGTGAGGTGCTGGCTAAGATCCAAGGCCAGGTCGCGCTAAGCAATGTGGGGCAGATCCAACTCGCCACCTTCGCTAACGACGCCGGCCTACAGGCCGAAGGCGACAACCTCTATACCGAGACCCCGGCGTCCGGTACTCCAACTACCGGAAATCCAGGGGACACTGGGATTGGGTCCATCCTCCAGGGTTTCCTGGAGACCTCCAACGTCAATGCGGTCGAGGAAATTTCAAACCTCATCTCCGCTCAACGCGCATACGAAATGAACTCCAAGGTGATCCAGACCTCGGACGAAATGATGGGCACGCTGGCGGCTATGAGATAAGGAACGGCGCCATGAAAAAATCAATCATCGCCATCGTTCTGTCTCTCGCGTCTATGCCGCTGGTGGCTTCGGCCCTAGCCGGGCCATCGGAGCGCGAGTTGACCACGCCCGACGCGCAAGTGGTAACACTCAAGGAATCGGTCGAGATCAACGATAAGATCATCCGCCTTGGCGATCTGTTCACTAACACTGGCGAGCTTGCCGGCCAGGGCATTGCTCATGCGCCGGCACCAGGTAAACGAGCGACCTTCGACGCGACTTGGCTGTACCGAGTCGCTCAGGCCTACCGCCTCGCTTGGCGGCCGATGAGCCTCAAGGTCAAAGCGACGGTGGAGAGCCAGAGTCAGGTTATCAGCCACGAGGAGATCGAGGACGAGATCATTTCCGCGCTGATCGAAAAAGGCATCGAACCCGACATGAAGGTCGAGCTCTCGAACCGAATGCTGCGACTCCATGTGCCCGGCAACGCGCTGGCCAAACTCGAAATCGAGGATATCCACTACGAACCGCGTACCCGTCGTTTCGCTGCTATCATCGTGGCCCCCAGCGGCGACCCGGCGGCAAAGCGGACCCGCGTCACCGGTCGGCTTCATCGGGTTAGAAACATTCCAGTTCTAGCGCGGCGGATGCTCGCGAACGAGGTGATCACCGACAACGAAATCACATGGATCAAAGTTCGAGCCAACCGCCTTCAACCCGACACAGTGCTCGACAAGAGTGATCTCATCGGCAGAGCCCCGAAACGCGGCATGCGGGCGGGCTTTGCGATCCGTACATCAGAAATCCGCAGACCGGTGCTGGTTGAGAAAGGCAGTCTGGTGACCATGGTCTTGAGTACACCGCAGATGCTCCTTACCGCGCGAGGCAAAGCGCTCGAGAGCGGCAGCGACGGAGATACCCTCAGAATCACTAACACACAGAGCCATACAGTCGTTGAAGCTGAGGTGATCGGCGCGGGCCGCGTCGCGGTCCGCCCGACGATTCTGCTCGCGTTGAAACAGTAGGCCGGCTGCGCGGGCGCAATCACGTATGAGGAGATAAAAAATGGACGCTACCTCCATCCGGCGCATTTGGCCCGCCGCACTTCGCTACGCGTTGCTGGGATTGACCCTGACAATACTCAGCGGCTGCAATTTGGCGACGCGGCTCTCGGAAATCGGCGACGGACCCGAGGTAAGCCAGATCCAAAATCCGATGTCACGTGCGGACTATACTCCCGTCAGCCTGCCGATGCCAACGCCGCTTATTGTAGAAGATAACCCCAACTCGTTATGGCGCGCAGGCGCCAGAGCCTTCTTCAAGGACCACCGGGCGAAAGCCGTTGGCGACATCGTCACCGTTAAAATCGACCTCGACGACAAGGCCGAAATGGACAACTCGACTGAGCGCGAGCGCGCAGATACTGAGGATACTGATCTTACCAAATTTCTCGGCCTCGAGCTCGAACTCGCTAAGAAGTTGCCTCAGGGTATCGGGACAACAACGACCAGCTTCGGAGCCGCTCACAAGACCAAGGGTGACGGTGCAATCGAGCGCGCCGAAGAAATTGAGGTTAAGATTGCCGCCGTCGTCACGCAGATTTTGCCGAACGGCGCGCTGGTCCTCGTCGGCCGCCAGGAGATCCTGATCAACGCCGAACTCCGGGAGCTTTACGTCACTGGCGTAGTACGGCCCAGCGACATAGATTCTGATAACACCGTCTCCCAAGATTACATCGCAGAGATGCGGCTCGCCTACGGCGGCCGTGGGACTTTGAGTCAACTTCAGCAACCCAGATGGGGCATGCAAATTTGGGATGTCATCTTCCCGTTCTAGGTTAGCGTAGGCTCAACCTAGCAACTTAAAGGCCGGCGCCAAGGCGTCGGCCTCTTTTTTACTAAATATGTTTTACCAAATATGTGGTTTTGCTTGCCGCCTCAGTCGTCGCGATGGGTCTTTTCGATGCGCTCGTGACGCTCCTGGGCCTCGATACTAAGGGTCGCAATTGGTCGCGCTTCCAACCTGGACAAGTTGATCGGCTCGTTTGTCTCCTCGCAATAGCCATAGGAGCCATTATCGACCTGCATCAGCGCTTCATCAATCTTGGCGATCAGCTTGCGCGCGCGGTCGCGGGCCCTCAATTCAAGCGAGCGGTTGGTTTCGATGGAAGCACGATCCGCGATATCGGCCTCGACGATGCCGCCCTCTTGCAGGTGCTGTAGCGTATTGTTGGACTCGTGAACAAGCTCGGCGCGCCAATTGAGAAGCTTCTGCCGAAAATACTCCAGCATCCGTGAGTTCATGAACTTTTCTTTATCGGAGGGACGATAATCCGGCGACAACGAGATGTTCATCCTACCCTTAACCTCCGGCTGTCATTTTTCGCGCCGGGAATATAGGGGTGAGGATCGAGAACCGCAAGACCCGATTTTACCTCGTTGAGCCGATTCTAAGGTGTTGAAAGAATTAACTTTATGAATGAATTTGTGAGCCGCCCCTGCAGCCTTAAGCGCCGCGGGTCAACTTCGCAATCTCGACTTCGGCGCGGAGCTCTATTTCCTCGATGATTTCGTTCAATCTGGGGTCGTCACTAGCCTGGCGTTTTTTGCGCAGGCGGTGTGCTAGGTCTACCAGTTTCTGCTTCGGATAGGCGCCGCTCAAAATTCCGATACGAAGATCATCGAGACGGCTAAGCAAATCGTCACCATATCGGCGCAGCATGCCTCGGCCGCGGCCATCCGTAGTGCCCGGCACTTCTTGCACCGCTAGGATCGAATCGACGCCACCGATCGCCTGGCCCTCGACGACCTTATCCAATTCCGCCGCTGTAGTCGTCCCCTTCAAATTATCGGCAAAGGCGCCGTCGGCCGCCATTGCTTTCTTTTTCCGCGTGAACCTAGCTTCCTTAGGTGAACCGAGCTTTGAAACCTTCATGATAAATCCATGGAGCAATGAACCTGTATTACCCGCGGGGGTCCTGGGCCAAGTTTTCGGGATACAGATTTTGCCCAAACCCCTGCACAATTGCCAGCAGAAACCGAATTCTCCGCTGAGCTACCAGATTGATTAATCCCAAGGAATTATCAACCATGCCAGGAAGACGCGAATGAGTTGCAATTGCATTTCGAATCGGCTAAACAAGCTTCGGGAGTTATTTTGCGAATGGTTATAATTTGCAACTAGATTGTTAAACTAATGAAGCATAAGACAATTACCTTCGCCGGTCTTTTCGGAGCGGTGATAATTGGAGCAATAGCCATCACCTCCGCCGGCGACACCGGTAAGGAAGTCAACCTCTACTCGTATCGGCAGCCGTTCCTGATGAAACCGATCCTCGATTCCTTCACCGACCAGACCGGGATAAAGGTCAACATGGTCTACGCGAAGAAAGGCATGTTAGAGAAAATCAAGGCCGCCGGTGCCAATAACCCGGCCGATGTGGTTCTGACCGTCGATATTGGTCGGCTCAACGCATTGCGCGAAGCCGACCTCCTGGAACCGGTTCGCTCCGCAATCCTCGAAACCAACATTCCGGTGCATCTTCGTCATCAAGACGGATTCTGGTTCGGGATTACGACCCGCGCCCGCGTTGCCTTGGCCAGCCGTGAGCGGGTCAAGCCGGGCGAGCTGACGTCCTATGCCGATCTCGCTGCCCCCCATTTCAAGGGCCGGGTCTGCATGCGCTCCGGTAAGCACCCCTATAACGTCGCGCTGCTTGCCTCGATCATCGCCCACGACGGAGAAGCGGCGGCGGAAACCTGGCTTCGTGACCTCAAATCTAATCTGGCGCGCAAGCCGCAAGGCAACGATCGGGCCCAGGCCAAAGCGATCTACGAGGGCGTCTGTGATGTCGCGCTCGCCAACAACTATTACATGGGCAAGATGATGACCAACGATAAGAAGCCCGAGCAGAAGCAATGGGCGGCGGCGGTCCGCCTCGTTTACATGGACCAGGACGGTCATGGCCAGCACATGAACATCTCGGGCGCGGCGGTCGTCCGAGGCGCCAAGAATCGCGACGTCTCAGTCAAGCTTATCGAATTTCTAAGCGGTGATTTTGCGCAGAAGCTCTATGCCAAGCATAACCACGAATACCCGGCCAAGCCCGACGTTGAAGCCTCGGCGCTGGTCAAATCCTGGGGCCATTTCAAAAAGGACGAGCTCAGCATAGAGGCGATCGCCAAATACCGCCCATTGGCTTCGAGGCTGGTTGACAAAGTTGGCTTCAACGACGGTCCGAACAGTTAGGCGAAAACACACGCCTGACCACGCACCTAACGCCGCATATCGTCAACTGAATGGCCGGACAGGTTTTTTGCCCGTCCCGCTTTATTCTTTAGAAGAGCGCTGAAACTACCCTGGGATAGATCTGTGCGATACAGCCTAACGCCAGCCGTGGCCTATCCGTTCTTGCGGATTTTGCGTCAGCGCCGTTTCCTATTCAATCGATGGACCGTCGGAACCTTGCTGGTCGCAGCCTTGATCGCCACACCTTTGGTTGCTGTCGTTGCCTTGGCGCTAACGCCGAGCGACGACGTGTGGCAACATCTGGTAGAGACGGTGCTCGGTAAATATGTCTTGACGACTCTGCACCTGGTCCTCGGCGTCGGGCTGGGCACGATGGTAATTGGCACCGGGACGGCATGGCTGGTCACCATATGCCGGTTTCCGGGACGCGCGGTGTTCAACTGGGCCTTGCTTCTGCCGCTTGCGGTGCCAGCTTACCTACTCGCCTTCGTCATCACCGACCAACTCGAGTATGCCGGCACCGTCCAGTCCCTCCTGCGCGCGACATTCGGTTGGAAAAACCGTCAAGACTACTGGTTTCCGGAAATCCGCTCGCTCGGAGGCGCGATTTTGGTGATGACCTTGGTTCTCTACCCTTACGTCTACTTGCTCGCCCGCGCCGCCTTTCTGGAACAATCCGTTTGCGTGCTCGAGGTTAGCCGCACGCTCGGACACGGGCCGTGGCGATCGTTCTTCTCGGTCGCGCTGCCATTGGCCCGGCCGGCGATCGTGATTGGCGTTACCCTTGCCGCAATGGAGGCGCTCAACGATCTCGGAACGGTGGAGTTCTTCGCCGTAAACACCTTCACCGCCGGCATCTACGACGTCTGGCTGAACATGAACAGCCGTTCCGGCGCTGCCCAGTTGGCCTCGGTGATGATGGTCTTCGTCATCGCTCTGATCGCCGCCGAGCGCCTGGCCCGGCGCGGGCAGCGTTACTACCACACCTCCACCAAGTACCAAGCACTGCCGAGCTATCGCTTGCATGGCATCAAGGGAGCGTGCGCCTTCGTAATCTGTTTGGCGCTGGTCGCCCTCGGCTTCCTGCTTCCGGCCAGTGTGCTGGCCACCTATGCGGCAGAGTTTTACACCGACACCCTATCCACCAACTACGTCAGATACGTGTGGAACAGCCTCAGTCTGTCCGCCCTCGCCGCTTTTGCCGCCGTCTCTCTCGGCCTATTCATGGCCTACGGAGTGCGCCTCAACGGTGGCTTCGTCGTCCGCGCCGCCACCCATTTCGCCAGCATTGGCTACGCCGTTCCTGGCGCCATCTTGGCAATCGGCGTGATCTTCCCGCTTGGCGCCCTCGACCAGCTTATCGATGCCATTAGCCGGACCACCTTCAGCACGCCAACAGGCCTTCTTTTCAGCGGTACCATCGTCGCCATCGTCTATGGCTACACGGTGCGTTTTCTGGCGCTGTCCTACGGCACCTTGGAAGCGAGCCTGAGTAAGGTCACGCCCAACATGGACGGCGCCGCGCGAACCCTCGGCCACGGCCCGGCTGCAACACTCAGGCGGGTGCACTTTCCACTCGTCCGTGGCAGTCTATTGACGGCCGGCCTGTTGGTGTTCGTCGACTGCATGAAGGAACTGCCGCTGACTCTGATCCTGCGGCCATTCAATTACGATACGCTGGCGACCTTCGTGTTTCAATACGCGTCCGACGAGTTGCTCGAGGAATCGGCGCTAGCAGCACTGACCATAGTCGCGGCCGGCATCGTGCCGGTAATCCTGCTGAGCCTTAACATCGTGCGTTCGCGCCCCGGCCATGCCCTCGAGATTACCAAGGAGCCCGTGTCATGAGCGGAGGATTGCACGTCAACAACCTGTCCCACGCCTATGACGGCCTTCCAATCGTCAGTGGCGTCTCCGTGTTTGTCGCACCCGGCGAGGTTGTCTGCCTGTTGGGACCATCAGGTTGCGGCAAAACGACGCTGCTGCGCGTCGCCGCCGGGTTGGAAGTCCTGCAACGTGGCCAAATCCACATCGGCGAACGCATTGTTGCTGACGGCGTCGGTGGCATGCACGTGCCGCCCGAGAATCGCGGCATCGGCTTGATGTTTCAGGATTACGCATTGTTCCCGCATCTGAACGTTTTCGAGAATATCGTTTTTGGCCTGCCGGAGCCGAACCCTGAACGAATCCGATGGGTCGATCAGGCGCTCGAACAGATGGACCTCACGGCCTGCCGCCAAAGCTATCCGCACACGCTTTCCGGCGGACAACAACAACGGGTCGCGCTACTCCGCGCCATGGCGCCGGAACCACGCGTGCTATTTCTCGACGAGCCGTTTTCCGGCCTCGATACGACCCGGCGCGCACGTGTTCGCGAGCAAACCCTTCAACTGCTAAAGGAAACCGGCGTCGCTACGCTGATGGTGACTCACGACCCCGACGAGGCGATGTTCATGGCCGATCGGATCCTGGTGATGAACGATGGCCGCGTGGTCCAGGACGGGGCTCCAGTCGAGATCTATTTTGAACCAGTAAACGGCTTTGTCACTGCCCTCTTGGGGCCAGTCAACCGATTCGACGGAACCGTCGAGGACGGCCATGTTGTAACACCGCTTGGCACGTTTGACGCCAACGGTATCGATAATGGAACGGTGGTACAGATCCTAATTCGTCCCGACGGCATACGGCTGACACTTCCAGCCACGCCACCGCCGAGTGATTCCGGCGACGCGCCCCGCAAGCTGGCACTGGCCGCAAGCAAGAGCGGAAATTCTTCCGTCACGCCGGTCTTCCGGGTCGTCTCGGCGCGCCCTCTCGGCCGTTCCAGCCATGTCGTTATCACCGGACACAACCCATCCGGGTCTGAAATCCTGATCGAAGCCCGCGTTCCCGGTGTCTTCCTGCCCGAACCGGGTTGCGAAATCACAGTGAGCGTCAACGCCCGTGAGGCCTATGTCTTCGCAGCCGATTGAAGCACTCTAGGTCGGCAACCCGGCAAATTTTTCGCCCCGAAGGCCACATCGGCAATAACCTTCGCGATGCGCGCGGCTTGTAAATTATTTTATCTTTTAAATTCAAGCAAGTAACAGCCCGCCTGTGTTGGCACCCTTCTTGCTGGTTATAGCACGCAATATTGGGCCCGGACGCGGGCCAAGGAACCTCGGAGCTAAATAATGGCGGGATACGGATTACTTCAGTCCAGCACCCTGGGCATGCTGAGCCAGTCGACAGCGATCAGCAACATTGGCGTAAATATCGCCAACGTCACCACGGGCGGCTACAAAGCAACGGATATCAACTTCCAGACCCTGGTCGGACAGACCATCGACAAACAGTCTGATCTCGGCGGTGTCAAGCCGATCGAAACACCGCGTATCGATCGGCAGGGTATCTTCCGGGACACCGTACGCAACCTTGATTTGGCCATATCGGGCAAGGGGTTTTTCCTGGTAAGTCCGACCCTCGCAGTCAACGGCGAGATCCTCTACACCCGCGACGGCAGCTTCGAAATCAACGCGCCCGGCGGCACTACAGACGGGATTATTAACGGCGCAACGGTATCTTTAAGCAACGGTTATCTAGTCGACAAAAACGGCTATTTCCTGCTCGGCGTTCCGATCCAGCCAAACGGAACCTTCCCCGCCCAACCGGGCGCCGCTCTGCCGATGCGGGTCGATCAGTTCGCCTTTGCGGAAGAGAAACGTCAGACGACGACGGCGTCTCTCGAACTCAATCTGCCGGCCGGTAAGGAGTTCGCCGCGGCGAATCCAGAACAATTCAATATGAACATCGTCGATTCCAACGGCGCGGCCCGCGTCATCAGACTGGATTTTCACAAGAATGAGATCAATAATACCTGGACGGTCATCCCGAACGCCGAAGATGTTACGGCACTGTCACTTTCGGGGGCCGGAGTGGGCACGTTCACCTTCACGAGCCCGGCGGCGTCTCGGGTTAATATCACTAAGAACGCCGGTTCCAACGACGTCATCACTATCAAAAACGCAGGCGGTGGCCCCGATAAAGGCGCCTTCTTCGGTTTGAACGCGGGCGACCAGATCACTATCGCTGGATCGGAAACAACCACCAGCGGGACGCCTCCAGTGACCGTTTCTAATGATGGTACTTTCACCATCGGCGCCGTTTCCGACGATTGGTCGACGATTACGCTTAGCGGTTCTCCGCTACAATTTACTTCCAACGCATCTCCGGCGGGTACAACGCTCACCTCGACCCGCACCGTACCCAACATTGTCTTCAACAGCAGCGGCAAGCTGGTGTCGCCCCAAAGCCTCACTGTGACCGGCACATGGAGTGACGCTGCAACTTCAAGTTTCTCCTTGGATATTAGCCGCTTTTCCCAGTTTGCCGGCGAATTTACGTCGTTCGGTTTCGCCCAAAACGGGCTCGGCACCGCCGGTCTGACGCGGGTTGAGTTCGACAATACCGGCCAGGTAATCGGAAATTTCACCGACGGCACCAAT
>PTLJ01000033.1 GCA_002938045.1 Alphaproteobacteria bacterium MarineAlpha3_Bin4 | reverse complement strand
GATCGAAATTCCGGCCTGGGTCTATCTCGAGCGTCTCGACGACGCGCTAAAGTACCAAGGCGCGTTCCTCCCCGAGGTCAAAGCGGAGGACCTCACCGCAGTGCTGGACGGGATTTGCTCGGGCCAGGCTGGAATGGCACCGTCCGGCAATTGAAAAGCTATTGAGCCTCTTCGCTTGCTTGCGGTTGGTCGCCTGCGCCGATCTTACCCTTACAATCCACAACCCAAACATCGTAGACTGGATGCTCGAGCACGCTCAGCGCCGGGCTGGAGGCAAACATCCAGCCGCGAAACAGGCTCACCGCCGGCTCACCTTCGCGGATTTCCCAGATGTCGAGAAAGGCTGTGCTTTCAGGCATCTCCTCGGGCGGCCGTTTTTCGCAATGGCGGGCAATGATCTCGAGGGTGCCTAATCGAAACGTCTGACCGACCGGCGCTTCGATTGTCGTGACCCGCGCAGTGACCTTGTCGAGGCCCTGAATGACAACGGTGTCGTGCGGCGCGGCAACGGCCTGAGAGAGGGCCATGGCGGTCACCGTGACGGTGAACAAGGCCGCTGCCGCCCTCAGTGCGTCGGTCTTGTACCCGTGATTGCAAAGACGTCGGCTACTGGCCACCGTCGCTGGACCCACCGGTGGCGAGGAAGATGATCTCTCCAACTTGATCCTCGAGAGAACGGAAGCCCTTGGTTTGAGCGATCGCGCCGCCGGCCTCGATAAAAGTTTTCTCAACCCCGGGCTCGAAGCGCACGTATTTGCTGCCGACAATTCCTTCGCTGCCGATCGAGGCGACGGTATCGGTCGGCAGCTTAATGTCCGCCACGATTGACATGACGACGACCGCCTTAACTTGGGCCGCCGAATAGGCGAAAAACATGAACATACCGACGACCAACAACACTACCGCTCCTAGAACCGTCTCTACTCCATGGCGTCCCATTGGCGCCACTCCTTTTTCGTCTAGTTGCCCGCCTGGTTGGCCGTCTCGGCTGCCTTGCGCTTGGCCTGTGCTGCTTTGCCCTTGGATATGATTAGCTCCATCAGGTCACTGTCCACGAGCGCGTCTTGGGTGAACGTGATCTCCTCACCACTCTCCAAGTCCTCTTCCTCCGCGCCCGGTTCAAGGACAATAAACTTGCTGCCGAACAGGCCGTCCGTGTGAACCGCTGCTGACGTGTCGGTCGGCAAATTGACTGCCGGATCAATCTTGAGGCTGATCACGGCCCGGTACTAATCGTCGAGGTCCACGCGTTCGATGGTGCCGATCCTGATACCGGCGAGCCGCACCTCGCTGCCTTCGATCAGCCAGTCGACCTTGTTGAACTTGGCCGATACAATGGTACTGCCACCCGCTGCGCCGGCCATTAGCTGGTGGCTCTGGTTCATGAACACGAGCACGCCGACGAGTGCCGCCACCGTCAGTGCGCCGATAGTGATCTTTTTCGTCTTGTAGGTCATTGCCAGTCCATCTCAGGGCATGACGCCGCCGCCCGCTGCGCAAATCGGATGCTCATTCCGGCGTCCAGGCCTCATAATCGCCGGTCGCGGCCGCCCGTTTGCTGCCCCGGTAGGGATGTCCCCGCGGGCGATAGGCGCCAGCAGCGCCGGTCAGGTTGGGCTGGTGTTCCGTCTGCCATGGCAACACTTGGGCAGCGGCTTCGGTCAGCGGAACCTCGACCGTATGATGCAGCCAGGCATGCCATTCGGGCGGCACCTTGGATGCCTCCGATGCCCCCTTGTAAAGGCACCAGCGGCGCTCACGGCCATAGCGCTGGTCGTTATTCTTCGAGCGGTAGTAGCGGTTGCCAAACTCGTCGGTGCCGACCTGGGTACCGTTCAGCCAAGTATATAGCAAGGTGCCGATGTACATGCCGCCAATCCAAAGTTGGTGCGTGTCCACTGCCATTTCGGGCGGCCAAATATCGCATTTGCTCGTGCCCACGTCCAGTCCCGTGGGCTGCCGCGCCCAGGTTCGCTCCGGCCCCTCTGCGCCCAATTCAATTTCAGGAATTAGGAGGCTCATGCGATGGGCCCTTAACACAACATAGGGTGATATGGGTAAAGATTAAGCTCGAGATGTTGAAATTTTGTTGTTGCGGCCCTCATGATGTTCCGCTACATTTTGCGGCCGTTGCACCTGGGTAGCCACGATATTTAGTAGGCGTGGATTACGGGAAATCCGTTGCTGAAGGGCGCAATTGGGGGGCCCAAAGGGGCCCGAATAAAGGTAATAACCCAAGACCTTAATTGGGGGAATAATGCGCATTAGGCGATTCTTTACGAACGGAAACGAATCACCGTACACGACCGTTGAATTCCACACGACGTCGAGCGAGATCCGAAACCCTGACGGGTCCGTGGTCTTCAGTCTCGACGGAATTGAAGTCCCCGTCGGTTGGTCGCAGATCGCCTGTGATGTTCTGGCGCAGAAGTATTTTCGCAAGGCCGGAGTTCCAGCGCGGCTGAAGGCGGTCGAGGAAAACGACGTCCCGTCGTGGCTATGGCGTCACGTCGCCGATGAGGCAGCATTAACTGAATTGCCAGACGATGCACATTGGACCCGTGGCGAAACCAGCGCCAAACAGGTGTTCAACCGACTTGCTGGCACCTGGACCTATTGGGGCTGGAAGGGCGGCTACTTCAACGGCGAGGAGGATGCCAGCGCCTACTATGACGAAATGCGCTACATGCTCTGCAACCAGGCGGGCGCGCCAAACTCGCCGCAGTGGTTCAACACGGGTTTGCATTGGGCCTACGGCATCGACGGCCCGGCGCAGGGACACTCCTACGTCGATTTTAAGACCGGTCGGCTGGTGCGCTCCGATTCAGCATACGAACATCCGCAACCGCACGCGTGCTTCATCCAGGGTATCGACGATGACCTCGTCAACAAAGGCGGAATTATGGACTTGTGGGTCCGCGAAGCACGGCTCTTCAAATTCGGTTCGGGAACCGGCTCCAATTTTTCGGCGATCCGCGCCAAAGGCGAGAACCTATCCGGCGGCGGACTATCGTCGGGTCTGATGAGCTTCCTCAAGATCGGAGACCGCGCTGCCGGCGCGATCAAGTCCGGCGGCACCACGCGGCGCGCCGCGAAGATGGTCGTCGTCGACATCGACCATCCTGACGTCGGTCAGTTCATTCGCTGGAAAGCCGTGGAAGAACAAAAGGTTGCGGCCCTGGTTGCAGGCTCACACTTGACCAACAAGCACCTCAACGCAGTGATGGCGGCCTGCGCCGAAGGCGACGGTGAAGAGCGCTTCGACACAAAGCAGAACCCAGGCTTGAAGAAGGCGATCATCAATTCGCGCGAGGCGATGATCCCCGAGAACTATATCCAGCGTGTCATCCAGTTCGCACGCCAGGGATACACGGCAATCGACTTTCAGGCCTACAACACAGATTGGGATTCCGAAGCATATGTCACAGTGTCGGGGCAGAACTCAAACAACTCAGTTCGCGTCACCAACGAATTCCTGGAAAAGGTCATCGGCGACGGCGAGTGGAACCTGATCCGGCGCACCGACGGCAGGGTCGCCGAGACCGTCCGCGCTCGCGACCTTTGGGAGGACATCGGCTATTCCGCTTGGGCGTCGGCTGACCCAGGGTTGCAGTTCGACACCACCATCAACGACTGGCACACCTGCCCCGAGAGCGGCCGTATAAACGCGTCCAACCCGTGCTCGGAGTACATGTTTCTGGACGACACTGCGTGCAACCTGGCCTCGCTCAATTTAATCAAGTTTCGCCGGGACGACGGCACGTTCGACGTCTCCGCTTTCGAACACGCAGTGCGTCTGTGGACAATCACGCTCGATATCTCGGTGCTGATGGCGCAATTCCCATCTGCCCGGATCGCCGAGTTGAGCTATGATTTCCGCACGCTTGGCCTCGGTTTTGCCAACATCGGCGGCTCCCTGATGGCCTCTGGCACGCCCTACGACTCGGTCGAGGGACGCGCTATCTGCGCCGCCATCTCAGCGCTGATGACGGGCGTCACCTACGAGACCTCGGCTGAGATGGCCATTGAGTTGGGCGCCTTCCCGCGCTTCGACGACAATCGCGAGGCGATGCTGCGTGTGATCCGCAATCATCGCCGCGCCGTGCACGCCGTTGAGAGCGGCTATGAGGGGCTTGCCGTGAAGCCTGTCCCGTTGAAAGTGTCTGAGTGCCCGGACCAGGGCCTAGCGATGGCCGCCAGGACCGCGTGGGAACGCGCGTTGGAACTCGGCGAAGCACACGGTTATCGCAATGCCCAAACGACGGTCATCGCTCCGACTGGCACGATCGGCCTGGTGATGGACAGCGATACCAACGGGATCGAACCCGACTTCGCGCTGGTCAAGTTCAAGAAGCTGGCCGGCGGCGGTTATTTCAAGATCATCAACCAGTTGGTCCCGAAAGCCCTGCGAACGCTCGGCTATGCGGCCGATGAGATCCAAGACATCACCGAATACGCGGTCGGCCACGGTACCCTGGCCGGTGCGCCTGGAATCGACCACGAAGCGTTGCGCGACAAGGGCTTCACGGAACAGGCTATCGGCGCTGTCGAAAAGGCGCTCCGCGAGGCCTTCGATATCCGGTTTGTTTTCAACCAATGGACGCTTGGTGAGACCTTCTGCACCAAGACTCTCGGCTTCGACGCCGACAAACTCGGAGGCATGTCATTCGATATGCTGAACGAGCTGGGCTTCACCAAGGCCGAGATTGAGAAAGCCAACGTTCACGTCTGCGGCGCCATGACCCTGGAGGGCGCGCCGTACATCAAGGACACCGATTTGGCGGTATTCGATTGCGCTAACCCGTGCGGGCGCATTGGAAAACGCTGTCTGTCGGTCGAGAGCCATATTAAAATGATGGCGGCGAGCCAACCGTTCATCACCGGCGCCATTTCGAAGACCATTAACATGCCGAACTCGGCCACGGTCGAGGACTGCAAGGACGCCTACATGCTGTCTTGGCAGCTGGGCCTGAAGTCCAACGCACTCTACCGCAACGGCTCGAAGCTCTCGCAACCGATGACGGCGGCGGTGTTGACCGACCACGACGACGACTATCTCAAGGCGGCTGACGCCGCGGACGCGGAGGAGAATATCGAAGCGTCCAACGTCCGCGTCGAGATCGTTGCCGAGCGGATCATCGAGCGCATGCAGACCGAGCGCATCCGGCCGCCGTATAGGCGCAAGGGCTATACGCAGAAAGCCGCAGTCGGTGGCCACAAGGTCTACCTGCGCACTGGCGAATACGAGGACGGCCGCTTGGCCGAGATTTTCATTGACATGCACAAGGAAGGTGCTGCCTTCCGCTCGTTAATGAACAACTTCGCCATCGCCATCTCGATCGGTCTGCAGTACGGCGTGCCGCTTGATGAATTCGTCGAGGCCTTCACGTTTACCCGATTCGATCCGGCGGGCATCGTTAACGGCAACGAAACCATCAAGATGGCGACGTCAATCCTCGATTATATCTTCCGCGAGCTAGCGGTCTCCTACCTCGGCCGCAACGACTTGGCGCATGTCGATCCGGGCGATCTTCTACCCGACGCCATCGGCAGCGGCTCCGACGAGGGCGACCTGCCGGTTGCGGCGACCGACGCCGAGGCCCTGGAGGTCATGCAACGGGTCGCGTCTAGCGGCTACATGCGGTCCAAACTGCTGGTTATCAAGGGCGCCAAGGACGAAGCCGGCTCCGCCATCGGCACCGACCGCGCGGCGGCGCAACCGGTCGGCGCACAGGTGACACCAGCGTCCGAGATTGTACAGTCGATCAAAGTCTCGCCGGAAATGGCCAGAGCAGCCAACAGTCCCCTAGACCAAGCGCGGGCGGCGAAGACGAAAGGTTACGAAGGCGATCCCTGCGGTGAGTGCGGAAATTTCACACTGGTGCGCAACGGCACCTGCATGAGGTGCAATACCTGTGGGTCGACGAGCGGGTGCTCATGACAACTATGTATTCAGAGTTCCTCCCTGGGAAACTCGGGGCGCATGCCGGGGGCCTCCTTGGCATGCGCCCCACTCTTTTTCCCCGGTTTCGTAACCTGCCAAAGCCGTAAACTTTTATCGACAGCCGCGCGCCGGATCATTAAGCTGTGCTTAGGGTTTGTGCGGGTACGGTAGCTTTAAATGTCGGAATATTGTCAGAATTCAGATATACGTTTCCCGGCGCGCTAGTCACCCATATGCTGCACCAAGGTGGACTGAAGCATCGATGAGCAACTGCAGTAAACACAACATCTATGTTGTCGATGATGACCCGGCCAGCGCCGACGCCATGAAAGCGCTGCTGGAAGCAGCCGGCCATGACGTCACCTCGTCAACAGATAGCACCACCGCGTATGACGCGATCCTCGAGACGCGGCCTGACTGTGTCGTCGCCAACCTTATGATGCCAGGAGTCGACGGTTTGCAGCTTTGCAAGCAGATGCGCGGATCTGACGAACTCAACAGTACCAAGTTCGTCATGGTCTCGTCCAAGGCCTACGAGTTCGACCAAAATCGTTCGTTCGAATTCGGTGCCGATGGCTACATCCGCAAGCCCTTAAACCCGGAGACCTTCGTAACGCGGGTCAATCGGGTGTTGACCGACAATATCGACATGACGTTCTGGGGCGTGCGGGGGACGCTTCCAGTCGCCGGCGACAGAAGCCTCAAGTATGGCGGGAGTACGTCTTGCGTGTCGCTCGAGTTCCCGAAGCAACAATTATTCATCTTTGACGGTGGCAGCGGCATCAAAGATTTGGGCGATTGGCTGATGAGCCAGCAGCGCAAGCGCATCCACGGTAAGATTTTCATCTCGCATCCGCATTGGGATCATATCAACGCTATCCCTTTCTTTGCACCGCTTTACTTACAAGGCAACGAGTTCGAGATCCTCGGCGCTAACCAGGGTGATACGTCCGTGCGCCAGCTGATCTCCGCTCAAATGGACGGCGTCTATTTCCCGATCACGCTGACCGAATTCGCGGCGCGGGTCTATTTCCGCGATCTCGAGGAAGAGGAATTCATAGTCGATGACATCAACGTCAAGAGCATGCTGCTGAGCCACCCGGGTAAATGTCTTGGTTATCGCGTCGACTATAACGGCCGCGCTATTTGCTATATCACCGACAACGAGCTGTTTCTCGAAACGAGTGAGTTTCACTCCAAGCACTACGAGGACAAACTAGCTCATTTCTGCCGTGGCGCCGACGCTCTGATCACCGACTCCACTTATACCGACGAGGAATACGCGAGCAAGGAAGGTTGGGGACATTCTTGCATCGGCAAGGTCATCGAACTGGCCGACAATGCCGAAATCAAGACCCTATATCTCTTTCACCACGACCCGGATCAATCGGATATCGATATTGATGGCAAATTGGAGATGGCAAGCAAAGAGCTCGCCAAGCGGAAATCCAAAACCGAGGTCAAGTGTCCGCAAGTAGGCCAAACCTTCATGCTCTAAGGCCGACGCCCGACGCGCCGCTCCCGTTCTCAAGCATCCAGCGAGTAGAGGAGTAGACATAGTCATGTCCGGAACCATCGACGCCCGCTTAGCTAAACTCAGCATAGAGTTGCCGCAGGCGGCGGCTCCCGTCGCTAACTATGTGCCTTATGTAATCAGTGGCAACCTCGTTTTTGTCTCCGGTCAAGTCACGTTGTGGAATGGTGAACTACAGTACATCGGTAAGCTCGGACAGGAATTTGGTGTCGATGAGGGCTATCAGGCCGCGCGCCTCTGCGGCCTTAATTTGATTGCCCAGGCCCGCAACGCGACGGACGGCGAGCTTGATAGTATCAAGCGGGTCGTCCGGCTCGGCGGGTTTGTCAATTCGACATCCGATTTCAAAGATCAGCCTAAAGTCATAAATGGAGCCTCAGATCTAATGGCGGAAGTGTTTGAGAATGCCGGGCAACACGCGCGTGCTACTGTATCAGCTGCGTCACTTCCGTTCGGTGTCGCTGTTGAGGTCGAGGCAACCTTTGAGATTGATTGATCGGCGCCAGCGCTCACCATTTTCCGCCAGAATTTCAGGCCAATATACTATCTGTAGAAATTGCTGCGATACATTTCGGGGTGACACACATGACCCAGTTTGAACACCTGAGCCTGGTTTTCTATCGGTATCCAATAATCTGACCAATCTATGTCTACCAACATTGTAGAACCGGAAGCTGATGCCGTAATCTCTCCCTATGCCCGACGGACGTGAACCGCTCACCATTAAGGTATTGCCCACCATCGGTGAGGTAGATCCGGGGGCGTGGGACGCCTGCGCCGGCAGCGACCCGTTCACCAGCCACGGTTTTCTAAGCGCGCTCGAGGAGTCCGGCTCGAGTACTGCAGAAACTGGGTGGTTGCCGCAGCACTTGGCCGTCGAAGACCACGCTGGTGGGCTTCAGGCGGTGGCGCCGCTGTATTTGAAGAACCATTCCTATGGTGAATACGTTTTCGATTGGGGTTGGGCAGATGCCTACGAGCGGGCCGGCGGAAAGTACTACCCCAAGCTTCAGTCAGCTGTGCCGTTCACACCGATCACAGGCCGTCGGCTGCTAGTCCGTGGTGATACAGGCGACGCCCGCTGCGTTGAACTAGAGACCGCGCTCCTCGATGGCATGGTTCAACTCGCTGACCGAATTGGCGTTTCATCGTTGCATATCACCTTTCCTACCAAATCAGAATGGAAGACGCACGGCCAGCACAGGCTGCTGCAGCGGGTTGGCGAGCAGTTTCATTGGCAGAACCGCGGTTATGCAAGTTTTGACGATTTCTTGTCTGATCTCGCATCACGCAAGCGCAAACAGATCCGCAAGGAACGTAACGCTGTAACCAAGGAAAATCTGACCATTCTCACTCTCACTGGAAATGACATCGAGGAACATCATTGGGATGCGTTTTACCGCTTCTATTGCAACACGTCGGACCGTAAGTGGGGATCGAGTTACCTCAAGCGGGCGTTCTTCTCATTGCTCAGCGAACGAGCTGGCGACAAGGTCGTCCTGTTCATGGTCGAAAACGACCAAGGGCCAGTTGCCGGTGCACTCAATTTAATCGGTGGCGATACACTCTACGGCCGGAACTGGGGTTGCGATGAGCATTACAAGTTCCTGCATTTTGAGACCTGTTATTATCAGGCCATCCAATTCGCCATCGAGCACAAACTGAACTGGGTCGAGGCCGGTGCCCAGGGGCCGCACAAGCTGCAGCGCGGCTACCTGCCGCGGCGCACCTATAGCCTGCATTGGATCGCCGACCCCGGTTTCCGCGACGCGGTCGAGCAGTTTCTCGCCGATGAACGCCGTGGCATCGAACGCGAAATCGCATATCTTGGACACCATTCACCGTTCCGTAACCGGGACAACGACTGAGCCCGCACATGCTCTAAGAGAGCGACCATAAACCTGTCCGTCGGAATCCTAATATTCAACGCCGTCGAGAAGTTTGACTTCATCGGCCTGTGCAAGGTGTTTTCTTAAGGCCTCAGAATTAGGATGAGATAATCACCACTTCGGAGATCGGTAAGCCGGTCTCCTACGCCAAGGGGCTCAAGGTGATCCCGGATGCTAGGAACGGCGATGATATTGGTGCTCGATGACGTGCGCTTCATGCGTGACGTCAACTTGGTGACCTCAGCCAGGGTTTACGTTGGCAACGACATGGTCAGAAGTTGTTGGGCCGGCTCTACAACGAAGTGTTAGCTAGCCAATTACAGCATGGCATCGAGTACTATCCGACGCCGTCCTTCACTGCCACTGCCTTGCCGTCAAACCGACTGTCGAGTCACCCTCCGTTAACCTTTCCGGACTAGTCTGGAGCAAGTTGGAACGGAGACAGGCGATGTTCGGAATTTCATGGCGCGCGGCTAGCACCCACCCCCGCAGCCTCATACTGCGGGCTATCGCGATCGCACTCTTGAACATCCCCCTGGCGACGACTGCCAATGGTGCCGGGCCGCAGCTACCAGCGCTCGAAGTCGGAATTAATCAGTTGCGCGTTCCGGTGACGATGGCCCGTTGCGCACGCCTGATCACGAACAGCGGCAGAGAGGTAATTTACAACAGCTGCGGAGTTTGCCGGGTTGTCAGCATCTCGCGCAAGCGCAATGGCATCGCCATCCCCGTAACCCGAACATACAACGTACGGCCTCGGAACAAGTTTCCGTTACCGTTCCGCGGGCCCGGTCGCTCGCGTATTACCAACGAGCAGGCTTGTGAAGGTGATAAGGGCTCGGTCCAGAACCTCGTCAACCCGACTAAGCGCAACCTTCAGGCCGAGAAGCAATGCGTCGAACTCAAACAGACCTCCAGCGGTTCTGTCGTGCTAGTCAACGCTTGCGCCGCCTGCCG
>PTLJ01000032.1 GCA_002938045.1 Alphaproteobacteria bacterium MarineAlpha3_Bin4 | reverse complement strand
CTGGCGCTACATATTAAAAAGAGAAGAAGTCAATGAGGTTGCAAGCAACGCCTCGACACTAATCCAGGATCAGCAGGGAACCGAGTTCGTATCGGAAATTTCGCACAAGATCGCCCTAGACACGACTGACAGTCGGCTTACACCGACCAAGGGTTATTTTACTAGCCTACAAACATCGGTCGCTGGTTTCGGGGGACCCGTGAAGCACTTACGGAATGTGGTGCGCGCGGGAATTGTGACTCAGATCGCCGATCAATGGATCGTCACGACAAGCGGAACGGCCGGATACATTGTTGGTCTTGGTACAGACGTGAGATTCCTCCAGCGCTTTTTCGTCGGTGGCGATGATCTGCGCGGATTTGCGACCTCCGGCATCGGTCCGCGCGACAAACTAACGGGGGATGCACTCGGTGGTGAGTGGAAGTACACTGGTCGGGTTCAGCTGGCTTTTCCGTTTGCCTTCTTGCCCGAGGGCTCTGGTGTAAAAGGTCGGTTGTTTAGTGATGTTGGAAGTGCTGGTAAGTTAGAGCCAAGCAATTCCAATGTTGGCGACACCGCCAGTGTGCGCCTTTCGGTCGGGACCGGGTTAACGTGGTTGTCACCGTTTGGCCCCATCGGCGTCGATCTAGGTTTCCCGCTCCTGAAAGAGGCTTTCGACGAGAAAGAGAACCTTCGTATCAGTTTCGGCACCCAGTTCTAGGGGGCTGAATTGAAGCCATATTTTCGCATCCTACTGGTGCCGGTCGTAACAACTTTTCTACTATGGCCAGCGCTAGTTATGGCGCAATCGCCGGATGGAACTTCCGCCGTCAAGTCGAGCATCAGAGTTGCCATCCTCAACCTCAACGCCATTCGCCAAGAGTCCTTGGTGATCAAGGATATCAAGGCGCAGCTCGCGCAGTACCGTACAGGATTTCAGGCCGAGATTGGAAAAGAGGAAGAGGAGCTGCGCAAGGCAAACCTGGTAATGGCGAAGAAGCGAACGATCCTGACACCTGAAGCCTTTTCCCAGGAGCGGCAGAAATTTGAGCAACGCGTGATCGCAGTACAAAATCTTGTTCAACAGCGCAAGCAGGAACTCCGCAAGGTCCAAGAAGAGGCCATGATCAAGGTCGAGATAAAAATCAACGAAATTATTACCGCGATGGCCACCAAACAAGACATTGATCTCATCTTGAAACGAAGTCAGACGATCATGGTTGATCGTTCGCTTGAGATTACAAAGGAAGTCCTTGAGCAGCTTGATAAGGTGATGCCTAAGCTGCAGATAACAAAACCCGGAAACTAGAAATGGCAGACCCGCGCTTTTATTTGGTAGCCGGCCCCTTCAACTTGCGAAAACTGGCCACAGCAGCCGAGGCCGAGATTGGGGGCTCGGGCGAACCGGAGCAGGCGTTTTTGGACGTTCGCCCGTTGGCGGAGGCGGGGCCTGAGCACGTCAGTTTTCTTGATAACAAACTCTATGTAGATGAGTTCATTAAAAGTCGAGCGGGGGTCTGCATCGTTCATCCAGATTCGGCAGTCAAGGCACCGGCGGGAATGGCGTTGCTGCTTACAGAAGAACCTTATCGCGGCTATGCCCGGGTCGCGGATCTCTTTTATCCGGTTCTCAACAATCAGTTTCCTACCAGCAATCAAGCTCTGATCGACCCGTGCGCGAGTATTGGCGAGGGTTGCCACATCGGTGTCGGCGCAACGATCGGCGCCAGTGCCGAAATCGGGAAAAACTGCAGTATTGGTCCCAACGCCTCGATCGGAAAGGGTTGCGTAATTGGCGATGATTGTGCCGTTGGCCCCAACGCCTCCCTAACATACTGTATCATCGGCGCACGGGTAATTGTCCATACTGGGGCTTCTATCGGACAGGATGGTTTCGGATTTGCGCTTGGCCCCGAGGAACACTTGAAGGTTCCTCAGTTAGGTCGCGTCGTGATCGAGGACGACGTCGAAATCGGCGCGAACACGACCATTGACCGCGGAACTGGGCCGGACACAGTGATTGGAGCGGGAACAAAAATTGATAATCTCGTTCAGATCGCCCATAACGTCCGTGTGGGGAAAGGGTGTGTGATTGTCAGCCAGGTCGGCATTTCCGGTAGTACGGTCATCGGCGATTTCGTCATGATAGGAGGACAGGCTGGGCTAACTGGGCATCTGAAAATCGGTAATGCCGCCCAAATTGCGGCACAGAGCGGCGTAATGCGGGATATCGATCCTGGTGTCACAGTCGGCGGCTCTCCGGCAAAACCAATGCGAGATTGGCTGAAGGAAGTTGCCACTATCGAACGCTTGGTGAAGAAAAAGGAAAACTGAGGATGGATACCGAAGTTCAAGATGGTACCAGGGTAATTGAGGTCGATGAAATTATGCAGATGATCCCCCATCGCTATCCATTTCTATTGGTCGATAGGGTCGTCGACGTCATTCCGAATCTCCGCGCTGTCGGCATAAAGAACGTGAGCGTCAATGAGCCGTTTTTCCAAGGCCATTTCCCGGGCCACCCGATCATGCCAGGCGTATTGATAGTCGAGGCGATGGCGCAAACATCAGCGGTGCTGGTGATTGAAACCCGGGGAAAGAGCGCCTACAGCCTGGTCTATTTTATGACCATAGACCAGGCTCGATTCCGTAAACCAATCACGCCCGGCGACACCGTCAAAATTCACGTCGAGAAACAGCGCCGCCGCGGTAATGTCTGGAAGTTTTACGGCGAAGCTCGCGTCGATGGCAGTTTGATGGCAGAAGCAACGTATTCAGCCATGATTGTGGACCAATAGATGACTGATATTCACCCGTCGGCAATTGTCGCAGATGGTGTTCAGCTTGGCGAAGATATTCGGATTGGGCCATATTGCGTAATTGGTCCCAACGTCGAGCTAGGCGATGGCACCGAACTAATTTCCCATGTCAGCATTGCTGGCCGAACCCAAATTGGCGCGAATACAAAAGTATTTCCATTTGCATCCATCGGGCACCAACCTCAAGACCTCAAATACCAAGGAGAGCCATCCTGGCTGGTAATCGGCTGCAATAACATCATTCGGGAGCACGTGACCATGAACCCGGGTACCGAGGGCGGCGGCATGGAGACACGCGTCGGCAACAATTGCCTGTTCATGGTCGGCGCCCATGTAGCACACGACTGCCAGATAGACGACAATGCGATCCTGGTCAATAATGCCACCCTCGCCGGCCACGTCGAGATCGGCGAATGGGCCATCGTCGGTGGACTTTCAGCTGTCCACCAGTTTGTCCGTATCGGCAAGCATGCCATGATCGGTGGCATGACAGGTGTTGAGCAAGATGTTATTCCCTACGGTTCCGTCATGGGAAACCGGGCCCGGCTCTTTGGTCTAAACCTAGTCGGCCTCAAACGCCGCGACTTCTCGCGCGATGACATTCATGAAATGCGCAAGGCCTATCGCCTAATCTTTGCCGAGGAAGGAACAATGGCCGAACGCCTCGAAGACGTTGCCGAGGATTTCGCCGACTATAAACCGGTGATGGAAATTGTCGAGTTCATCCAAGCTGACTCGTCGCGGTCAATCTGCCACCCCGGCTTGGATGATGCCGCCTAAACTCGGCATTCTCGCCGGGGGTGGCGAACTGCCGGAAATAATTGTTCAGGCCTGCAAGACTCAAGGACGCGAATTCTTTGTCGTCGCTTTTGAGGGCCAGGCATCAAATCACGCTTTCGTGGACGAACCCCATGAATGGGTGAGGTTGGGCGCCGCCGGTAAGACGGTGGATCTCCTTCGTAAAGCGGCGGTCGAGGAGTTGGTTATGGCTGGCTCTATTTACCGTCCGCCGATGTCAGCGCTTCGCCCTGATATATGGGCGGCTCGGTTCTTCGCACGATTCGGGGCTGAAGCTTTTGGTGACGACGGGTTGCTTTCTGCGTTGATCAAGACCCTTGAAAACGACGAAGGGTTTCGTGTCCTCGGCGCCGATGAGATTGTACCAGATTTGGTTGCCGAGGAAGGAACATTTGGCGCGATCGGAACCAACCCCGAGGCGCTCTCTAATATTGATCTCGGCGTCGAAGCAGCAAAACAGCTGGGCGCCGATGATTTGGGCCAGGCTGCGGTGGTGTGTGGAGGCAAGGTCATCGGCCTTGAGGACACTGCGGGAACGGACGCCCTACTGGAAAGGGTGGGGGACGACGCGTGCGGCGGCGTGCTCGTCAAAGTGTCGAAGCCGGGCCAGGAACGCAGGGCCGATCTTCCAAGCATTGGTGTCGCCACTGTTGAGCGGGTTAGTGACGCCGGTATCTCCGGTATTGCTGTGGAGGCGGGTAGCACCCTTATAATTAGGCGCGACGACGTCGTACGCGCGGCTGACGCCGCCGGTATATTTATCGTTGGCGTCAATCCATCCAAAACGGAGCTTTCTTGATGGCCACTGGGTCCAAGGATGTCCCGTTGGTTTATTTGATAGCCGGAGAACCGTCCGGGGATCGCCTGGGCGCGCGATTGATAGCGGCACTCCGCGAGGAAACCCAAGGCGGCGTTCGGATATCGGGAGTCGGTGGACCCGAAATGGAAAAACTGGGGCTAACGCCCCTGTTCCCCATGGCCGACCTGTCGGTAATGGGGGTTGCCGAGGTTCTACCGCGGCTACCATTGATTCTGACGCGTATCCAGCAGACGGTTACTGATGTCCGGGCCCGTCTCCCGGCCGTTGTTGTCACCATCGACGCACCCGAATTTTCTTTTCGCGTCGCGGCTCGCCTAAAGAGTGAGGACATTCCGTTGATCCATTATGTCGCACCGTCTGTTTGGGCCTGGCGCCCCGGCCGCGCTGCAAAGATCGCAAAGTTTCTGGACCACCTGATGACCTTGCTACCTTTTGAGCCCCCGTATTTCGAGGCCGAAGGTTTATCTGCGACCTATGTTGGACATCCCGTCGTCGAGAGTGATTATGGTGATGGCAACGGCTTCCGCCACCGCCACGGCATCGCGACCGAGGCGCCCCTGATAGCAGCCTTGCCGGGAAGTCGGATATCTGAGGTATCGAGATTGCTGCCAATCTTCACGAAGACAATAGCGCGGCTCACCGAAATTTTTCCGAACCTACGGGTTGTGATGCCGACCGTCGAGACAGTTGCCAGCACGGTGCGGCACGGACTCGAGGGGTGGCCGATTCCGGTAATTGTAATCGATACAGA
Organism: Alphaproteobacteria bacterium MarineAlpha3_Bin4; assembly: GCA_002938045.1. GTDB lineage: Bacteria > Pseudomonadota > Alphaproteobacteria > Rhodospirillales > Casp-alpha2 > PTLJ01. The sequence goes on along the minus strand of PTLJ01000032.1, from coordinate 5,438 downwards.
AGGCGAAAAAATTGATGCCCTTGCGGCAGCGGACGTAAGCCTCGCGGCGTCTGGTACCGTCGCTCTCGAGCTAGCGATGTCCGGAACGCCTGCGGTCATAACGTACCGGATGAACCCAATCTCAGGCTGGCTGGCTAAGCGTCTAATTCACGTCCGATTTGCAAATTTAGTTAATCTCATTCTCGACCACGAAGCTATACCGGAGCGGCTACTCAACCGATGTCGGCCCGAGGTTTTGATCGACGATCTCAGCGAACTATTAGGGAATCCGGACGCCCAAGCCGCCCAGCGTACAGCCTACGATCAGGCCCTGACCGAGTTGGGGCGCGGTGGAGACGTGCCCCCGAGCCGCCGGGCCGCTCGGGTCGTGCTCTCGGTGATAGGGTCAACGGCTCCTTGATAGGGAATTGGCAACGGCGGTAACGGCCCCCGTGAGCCTCCGGGTGCGCTAGATTCTTTTGTGCAAGGGTTTGAACTTACGGGCAGTTTCGCCAATATAGAGTTGCCGCGGCCGCCCAATTTTCTGCGACGGGTCCTCAATCATTTCGTTCCATTGGGCAACCCAACCGACCGTCCGGGCTACCGCAAACAGAACCGTAAACAGGCTGGTCGGAATGCCGAGTGCCTTAAAAATAATGCCCGAATAGAAATCGACGTTTGGATAGAGCTTTTTCTCGATAAAGTAATCGTCCTCAAGAGCGATGCGTTCTAATTCCACGGCGATGTCGAGCAGCGGTTCGTCTTCAATCTTGAGATCGTTGAGTACCTCGTGACAGATTTTCTCCATCACCTTAGCACGGGGATCAAAATTTTTGTAGACGCGGTGCCCAAACCCCATCAGGCGGAAGGGGTCATCCTTTTTCTTGGCCCTATCGACATACTCGGGGATATTCTTGGCGTCGCCGATTTCTTCCAACATGTTGAGAACTGCCTCGTTGGCGCCGCCGTGCGCCGGCCCCCAAAGCGAGGCAATACCGGCGGAAATGCAGGCAAATGGATTAGCACCGCTCGATCCGGCAAGACGAACGGTCGAGGTCGAGGCGTTTTGTTCGTGATCGGCGTGCAGGATCAGGATCCGGTCTATTGCCTTAGACAAAACAGGACTGACCTTGTACTCCTCACATGGCGTTCCAAACATCATGTGGAGAAAGTTTTCAGCGAAAGTTAGGTCGTTAAGCGGATACTGGAACGGTTGGCCCATGGAGAACTTATAGGCCATAGCAGCGATCGTCGGCATCTTAGCTATCAAGCGGTAGGATGCAATCATCCGGTGTTTGGGATCGGATATATCTGTGCTGTCGTGATAGAAGGCCGATAGGGCGCCGACGACGCCGCACATCACCGCCATGGGATGCGCATCGCGACGGAACCCCCTGAAGAAATAGGTGAGTTGCTCGTTCAGCATCGTATGATACGTGATGTCGTGCTCGAATTTCTTCTTTTGGTCAGGCGTCGGCAACTCGCCATATAGCAACAGATAGCAAACCTCGGGAAAATCGGAATTATCCGCTAGTTGGTCGACGGGGTACCCGCGATAGAGAAGCACGCCATTGTCGCCGTCGATATAGGTAATCTTGCTTCCGCAACTGCCTGTCGACGTGAACCCCGGATCGTAGGTGAAACAATTGGTATCATTGTAAAGACGACGAACGTCGATGACGTCGGGCCCCATCGAGCCCGAGACGACCGGCAGTTCATACTTCTGTCCCGAGCGATTATCGGTCAGGGTAAACGTCTGTTTGGCATCTTTTTTGGCGTTCATAATTCCCTTCTCCTCACTTCCGGGCAGTGCAGGCTATCGTAATCGCGGCGGACTCTACAACGCCGATATCGTCACCGGCTATGACCATTCGTCTGTGGGTTCATTCATCCGCTTCCGAGTACGTCGTTTATACGGCCTAGCGATTCTTCACGGCCCAATACGTCAAGAACCTCGAATATCCCCGGCGAGACAGTGCTTCCGGTCACCGCCGCGCGTAACGGCTGGGCGATTTTACCAAGCTTGATACCAACTTGCTCGACATAGGTGCGGGTTGCCTCTTCGAGTGATTGTTGATGCCAATCATCGAGACCCGCAAGTGCGGATTTTAATTGGCTAAGATGTCCACGGGCTTCTTGGTTGATCGCCTTTGTCGCTTTTTTGCTAAGAGTCAGTGGTCGGTCAGTGACATAAAATTCTGCTATCTCAGTTAATTCTACTATTGTCTTTGCACGTTTCTTTAATGAGACCATCCCCTTGTTTAGCCGACTCTCGGCCTCTTCGGCAAGCTTACCATCATTCGGTTGCGTTAGCCGTTTCATGATCATTTGGACGAGCACCATGTCGTCGGCCTCACGGATGTAGTGGCCATTGAGGCTGGTCAGCTTGGCTAGGTCGAAACGTGCCGCTCCGCGGCCGACAGCATCGAGGTCGAACCATTCAATTGCCTGGTCGGTTCCAATAATCTCGTCGTCGCCATGGGCCCAACCGAGCCGCAATAAATAGTTCCGTATGGCTTCTGGCAGAAAGCCATCATTGCGGTAGACATCGAGGCTAAGCGCGCCGTGGCGTTTCGAGAGCTTGGCGCCATCGGACCCGTGAATAAGTGGGATATGGGCAAAATTCGGTGGTTGCCAATCGAACGCGCGGTACAACTGCATCTGCCGGAAGGCATTGGTCAGGTGGTCGTCACCGCGAATGACGTGTGTAACCCCCATGTCGTGGTCGTCGACAACGACAGCCAGCATGTAGGTGGGCGTGCCGTCACTCCTGAGCAGCACCATGTCGTCCATCTGGTCATTGCCAACCCGAACCTCACCCTGCACCAGGTCATTGATGACGGTCTCTCTGTCCTCCGCCGCCTTGAGCCGAATCGCCGGTTCGACGCCAGCTGGCGCTTCAGATGGTTCCCGGTCCCGCCAACGCCCGTCATAGAGCTTCGAGCGCCCCTCTCGGCGGGCTTGTTCGCGCATTTTCGCTAGTTCTTCGGGCGTACAAAAGCACTTATAGGCTCGGCCCTCGGCTAGCAAGCGCCCGACCGCGGCCCTGTGTTCGGAGGCCCGCGAGAACTGGGATACAGGCTCACCATCCCAATTGAGGCCAAGCCAGGCAAGTCCGTCGTAGATAGCGTCGATGGCTTCTTGTGTCGATCGTTTTCGGTCTGTGTCTTCGATTCGTAGGAGAAACCAACCGCCGTCACCGAAACGAGCATGGTGCTTTGCAAATATCCAATTGTAGAGCGCAGTCCGAGCTCCGCCGACATGCAGGCTTCCGGTAGGCGAGGGAGCGAAGCGGGTAACGACGGGCATGGGGGAACGGAGGGTTCAGTTGTTATCAGTTGACGCTGTTTCTCGTTTGTGGCTGTTGTCTATCACATATTGTTAGCACGTGCAGCAAATGCATGCCGGAATTTGTCTACGCCGCTGCGCGGTGCGTCCCGGCAACGAATACGCTAAAATGGCCAAAAACTGGGGACTCGGGATACCAAAAAATACGCCATGAGAACTGCCCAGAAGCAACGGCAAAAGACCAGCCTTCGCTATGGCTGTGCGGCTGTCATTCCCTATGGTTTGGCGACGGTCTATTACGGATCAAAAGCGTAATTGGCCGCCTCGGCGAGTTGCCTTGGGTCGTTTGCCCGGACCCGATGCCAGTTCGTAGTCGGTCGGACTGTTGTCTTCAAGCGCTAATACTTGCGTAACAGGCTAACCAAACGTCCCTGAACCTTGACCTGATCAGGGCCAAATATCCGCGTCTCATAGGCGGTGTTGGCGGGCTCCAGGGCGATAGACCCGCCTTTGCGGCGAAGCCGTTTCAGAGTTACCTCGTTGTCGTCGATCAAGGCGACGACGATTGAGCCGTTGTCGGCCGTTTCCGACCGCTGTATGACGACCGTATCACCGTTGTGGATACCGGCTTCGATCATCGAATCGCCATCGACCTCGAGCGCGAAATGCTCGCCAGTAGACAGCATCGACGTAGGCAGCCCGATGGTATTGGAGTGGTCACGTAGTGCCTCGATCGGCGTGCCGGCGGCGATCCGGCCATAGAGTGGCAGTTCGACCATCTCCGTATCGGCGCTAGCCCGAGTACCGGGCAATTTAAATTCACCCTTGATGACGTTGGGCGAGAAGCCACCGGCAGGTGCAGGCGCGTCCATGTTTTCGGGTAGTCGCAACACCTCCAGAGCGCGTGCGCGATGCGGCAGTCGACGGATGAATCCACGCTCTTCAAGACCGGTAATCAATCGGTGGATCCCGGATTTGGAACGTAGGGCCAAGGCATCTTTCATTTCATCGTAGGATGGGGAGATTCCAGTTTCACGGAGACTCTTTTCAATAAACACGAGCAGTTCATATTGCTTTCGTGTCAACATGTACGATGTCCCTTCATCTCTAGCCTACCCTGCCTCACCGCAAAACGGCGGCGGATTTCCGCGAATCACGTGTATTGCCGTTTTTTCTTACCGCCAATGCAAGCCTCGTTACCGCCAATGCAAGCCTCGTAGGCGGCAATTCGGAGCAACCAATTATCTAAAGAAATTACTAAATGTTCACACTTGTTCTAATTTGGTTCGCTGTTTGCGTCAAGTCTGTTTTTAATTGGTTTATAGAAGATCAGCGAATTACCGGACTGATCGCGAATCAAAACGTGCGGGTACCAAGCAGAAAACGAAGGATGTCGACCCGATCGCCGGCCTTGGCAGCGGGAGCCTCCGGGGGCCTGATGACGAGGCAATCGGCCTCCGCCAAACGGGCCATCATGGCGCTGTCCTGCGGCCCGAAAGGACGGACGACGCTGTGGCCTTCAGCGTCGTGGGCGAACACCGCGCGCAGATAGTCCTGACGATGATCGTTGGCTGGCAGCTCGCAACCCAACACGGCGTTCTCCATTGCTTCGGCTTCGTCGGCGCCAAGCATTGTGTTCATCGCAGCCTTCAGGAAGATAATCGCCGTTACGCCTACGGAAACTGGGTTCCCCGGCAGACCTAGGAGTGGCACCCCGCCAAGACGGCCGAATATGAGGGGCTTCCCAGGCCGCATGGCAACCTTGTAGAAGCTGAGATTGGCTTCGCTCTCCACCATCAGCTTGCTGACGAAATCGTAATCACCGACCGAAGCACCGCCAATCGTGAGCAGCAGATCGGCCCCTTTGGCACTGGCGATCACCTGTCGGAGTGAACCTTCATCGTCGCGCGTGATCCCTAGGTTTAGCGGCACGCCACCCAGGGTCTCTATATAAGCGGCGACAGCGAAGCTGTTGGAGCTGACGATCTTGTCCGGGCTTAGATTGCCACCCGGCATGGATAGTTCTTCGCCGGTTGCGGTGAACGCGACGCGCGGGCGTCTACGCACTTTCAGTGATGGTACGTTCATCGCCGCCACAAGACCAAGATCGCGGGCGCTGAGGATGGTTCCGGCCTTGAGCAGCAATTCACCTTCGCTGAAGTCCATGCCCG
>PTLJ01000031.1 GCA_002938045.1 Alphaproteobacteria bacterium MarineAlpha3_Bin4 | reverse complement strand
CCGGTTGGACGCGGCTCCGAAAGCCGTCCCTCCGACATCACCGCAAAATTGGTGGAAATTTCTATCAGTTCGTCGAGGTCCTGGGAAATAACGAGGATCGCGGCGCCACCCTTAGCGAGTTCCTGAAGCGCCCGACGGATGTCAATGGCCGCCGCTGCATCGAGCCCCCAGGTCGGCTGAAGAATGACCAGTACTGTCGGGGTTTGGAGGATCTCGCGGCCAACGATGAACTTCTGGAGATTACCACCGGACAAACTGCTTGCTGCGTGTTCGATGCCGGCAGTCTTAACATTGAACTTTTGAACCACTTCGCGGCCAAAATTGTAGGCGACGTCGCGCTTCAGGAAACCGTTTTTCTCCATGCCCTTGCGGGTACGGGCAGACAAGATGGTGTTCTCCCAAATTGACATGTCCGGCACGGCGCCGTGACCTAACCGTTCCTCCGGAACCGAGCACATGCCACGGCGACGGCGTTCCGTTGGCCCCTGGAGTCCGGTGGGCTGGCCGTCGATGCAAACGACATCGTCTGCCGTCTTTCGTTCGCCAGTCAGCGCTTCCATCAATTCAATCTGTCCGTTGCCGGCGACGCCAGCAATTCCAAGGATCTCTCCAGCACAAACCGAAAACGAGATGTCCGCGAGATTAACCCCAAGCGGATCGTCGCTTGCCACACTAAGTCCCTCAACCACCAGCCGTTCCTCGCCGAGGTCTGCTTCTTCGTGTTGGGGGAAACTGAGGGACGTGCCGATCATCATCTCGGCTAGGCTTTTCGCAGTTTCCTGTCGGGGGTTGCAATCGGCGACGACCTTGCCGGAACGGAGCACGGTCGCACGGTCGCAAAGCATCCGTATTTCGTCGAGCTTGTGGGAAATGTAGAGGATCGAACATCCCTCGGACGACAACTTCCTGAGGGTCTCGAAAAGCACATCCACCTCCTGCGGCGTCAGCACCGAGGTCGGCTCGTCCATGATCAGAAGACGCGGGTTTTGCAAAAGGCAGCGGACAATCTCCACCCGCTGGCGTTCGCCGACGGAGAGGGAGCCAATGTATCGTGTCGGATCGAGCGCGAGACCGTACGCTTCCGAGACCTCGACAATCTGGCGACCCAAGTTCTTGCTAACCGCCTCCTTATTCATGGCGAGCACCACATTTTCGCCGACAGTCAACGCCTCAAACAGCGAGAAATGCTGGAACACCATACCGATCCCGTGAGCCCGGGCGTCCGACGGCCGCTGGGGTACGTAGGGCGAGCCACCGAAGTACATCTTGCCCTCGTCCGGGAGCATGACGCCGTAAATTATTTTGACGAGGGTCGACTTGCCAGCACCGTTCTCTCCCAGAAGCGCGTGGACCTCACCGGGCATGATTGAAAAGTCAACGTTGTCATTGGCGAGCACGCCTGGGAAACGCTTAGTGATCCCCGACAATTGCACGAGCGGCATGCTGGTCACGGTTGTCCCCCAAGTTGCTCCGTTTGCGGCAAGGTCCCCTCACCCCCTTTTGCCTGCAAACGGAAGAGTAAATCGGCCGCGAGTGATAAGGCGATAACCGACGGCTCCTTTGCTTCCAAACCGGGGAGACCAATCGGTGCATGCAGCCGAACGATGCAAGCATCCGGCAACCCCGCATTCCGAAGCCGACGAACGAACCGCGCCCGCTTGGTCTTAGACGCGATGACACCAAGATAGGAGAAATCTCCTCGGGCCAGCACTTCCCGGCAGACATCGAAATCGATTGCATGAGAAAAAGTCATAACCACGTGCCAGGCGCCGGCGGGCGCGTACCGCGCGGCTTGAGCCGGATCGTTAGCGACAAGGCGGCGTATGCCCGCCGGAATATCTTCCGGAAATCGTTCGGCATCAATGTCCACCCAGAAAATGTCGAATGGTAGTTCCTGGAGCATCTTAACCGCCGCCCGTCCGACGTGGCCGGCGCCATAGAGGAAGAGCGGCGCCAGTTCCCTCCCCAGTGGCTCCGCGTACCATCCGGCAGCAAGGAAAGGCTTGCGAGGTTTTGCCCCCGACATCATCTCGCGTACAGCGCGTCGCAAGGGTAGCGGCCAGGCGTCCCGATCGTCTTTGCGGCCAAGGGCGAATTCCATCGGCTCACCAGATGCAATGGGATGGAGTGCCATCCCATTATCACTGGCAGCGGCCGTCATCACCCGGACTTCTGCCGCCGACACCACCTCGAAAAGCAGTTGCACGTAGCCGCCACAACATTGCCCAAGAGAGGGGCCAAGCGGGAAATCGCGCACTGCCCGCTGCCATACCGGCCTAACATTCTCGTACTGCTCCGACAGCATGGCCCGGGCTGCCTTGAGGGCTTCGTGTTCCATCGCGCCCCCGCCGATAGTTCCAGCGAAGACCTTCGCACCAACCATCATCGAAGTACCCGCTCCCCGTGGCGCCGAACCGTCGGCACGGATGATGGTGACCCGAACCACGGTACCGTGGACCGCGACCATCTCTTCGAGTTCCGAGACCCAACCTGTTTTCATGCCACTGTCTCCGGTTGGCGGCGGACCCGATTTACTGCAGCGAGAATACACTCCGGCGTCGCTGGGGCGTCTAGGTGAGGGTATCGTTCATATTCGCCGACTGCGGCGACGGCATCCGACAACGCCATCAGGGACGAAATACCGAGCATCAACGGCGGCTCGCCAACAGCCTTCGAACGGTAGATTGTCTGCTCGGAATTCTCCCCCCGGCTCCAAATATTAATCCGCATGTCCGGCGCCCGGTCGCCGAGCGTCGGAATTTTGTAGGTTGACGGCGCGTGGGTCTTGAGTTGCCCCTTATCGTCCCACCAAAGCTCCTCTGTGGTAAGCCAGCCAGCACCTTGGATAAAACCACCCTCAATCTGGCCGAGGTCGATGGCTGGGTTCAACGACTTGCCAAGGTCGTGCAAGATGTCGACACGCAAAAGTCGGTTCTCGCCAGTTAACGTGTCGATGGCCGCTTCGGTCACGGCGGCCCCATAGGCAAAATAGTAGAACGGCCGGCCCTTAGCTTGTTGCTTATCCCAACTGATCTTGGGCGTCGCATAAAAACCGGTCGCGGAGAGTTGGACGCGCGCACGGTAGGCCTCGCCGACCAAGTCGTCGAAAGAGATTTCCTCTGCCCCAACCAGAATCCGGCCGGGCAGGAACCGGACCTCGTCCGGCGCGGTCTGCCAACGCTCGGCGGCAAATTCCTTCAGTCGCGCCTTGATCTTACGGCACGCGTCGTCTGCCGCCATGCCGTTGAGGTCGGAACCGGATGACGCGGCAGTCGCCGAAGTGTTGGGCACCTTACCGGTGTTGGTGGCGCTGATCTTGACGCGTTCGATATCGACCTGGAACGCCTCGGCGACGACCTGGGCCACCTTGATGAAGAGACCCTGGCCCATCTCGGTACCGCCATGATTCAGGTGAATGGACCCGTCGTTGTATACGTGCACCAACGCACCAGCCTGGTTAAGAAATGTGAGAGTGAAGGAGATGCCGAATTTCACTGGCGTCAGGGCAATGCCGCGCTTGAGATTGTCGCTAGTCCGGTTCCAGGAGCGGATCTCGTCCCGCCGGCGGTCGTAGTCTGCGCTCCCGCGGAGTTCCGACACGATGTCGTCGATAACGCAATCCTCGACCGTCATGTCATAGGGCGTCACAGAGCGTTCACCGACGGCGTCTTTCGGGTCGTAAAAGTTAGTGCGCCGGACCTCCAACGGGTCCTTGCCCAGGTAGTGGGCGATCTCGTCGATGACCCGTTCGATGCCAATCATCCCCTGCGGGCCGCCAAAGCCCCGGAATGCGGTGTTCGAAACCGTGTTGGTCTTGCAGCGGTACGACGTGATTCTGACATTAGGCAGGTAATAGGCATTGTCGGCGTGAAACATAGCACGGTCGCAGATAGGAACCGACAGATCGAAGGACATGCCGCAGCGGGCCGCCTGGTCGAATTCAATTCCCTGAATGCAGCCATCATTGTCGAAGCCCACTCGGTAGTCGATGCGAAAGTCGTGGCGCTTGCCAGTGATGATAATGTCCTGATCGCGGTCGTAGCGGACCTTGGCTGCGTGGCCGGTCAGGCGGGCGATGATCGCGGCGGTAGCGGCCGGCAGGTTGCCGTTGCTTTCTTTGCCCCCAAAACCACCGCCCATGCGGCGTACTTCCACCGTCACCGAGTTATTGGCAAGGCCAAGCACCTTTGCCACTGTGTGCTGGATCTCGCTCGGGTGCTGGGTCGAGCAATAGACGGTGATGTCGCCGTCCTCGCCCGGAACGGCAAGCGCCGCCTGGCCCTCGAGATAGAAATGCTCCTGGCCGCCCACGTAAATTCGACCTTTCAGCTTGTGCGGCGCTGCTTCGATAGCCCGCCCCGTATCGCCCCGGGCCATAACGTAAGGCGCTTCCAAAAGCGACTCCGTTGCCATCGCCTCATCAACGGTGACGATAGCAGGTAGGTCTTCGTAGTCGACTTTGGCAAGTGCGGCGGCGGCGCGCGCTGCCTCGATGCTCTCGGCGGCGACGGCGAACAGCGACTGGCCGGCAAATTCGACGAGGCCGTCCGCAAACAGCGGATCGTCCCCCATGGCTGGGCTGATGTCGTTGATACCCGGAATATCGTTGGAGGCGATCACTGAGACCACGCCGGGGGCGGCCTTCACCGCCGAGAGGTCCATACCTATTATCCGCGCGTGCGCGCGTTCACTCATGGCGATATGAACGGCGAGCGCGTCCACTGGCGTTGGGATATCGTCAACAAATACTGCTTCACCCGCGACGTGCTTGTGGCCGCTGTCGTGGCGTCGAGCGTCACGGATACCACCGTCGACACCGTCGTTTGTGCCAGCCTGGATATTGAACGAACTCTCCCGCCTGCGTCCTGCGAGTTCCGCACCTCGACCGACGAGACGAGTTTCGGAAAGGGGCCGTTTGCTCTCAGCAAAATAGCGGCAAAGGAGATTGCGTGCAGTCTCAAGCCGATAGGCGGCGCTCGCCCGCATATCAGTGATTGGCGTGAAGTCGTCGGTGAAGGCAGCACGAGCGGTTTCTACAGTTTCCGCTGTCCAGGGGTTCCCCTCAAGAGCCGCTTCAACGGCGCGGGCTCGTTTTGGAATGGCGGCCATGCCGCCAAAGGCGATACGGGCAGCTAACACCTTGCCGCCCTCGACGTTGATGTCGAAGCAGCCGCAGACGGCGGTGATGTCTTGGTCGAAGCGCTTGCTCACCTTGTAGCAGGCAAGCCGCTCACCGGGTCCGGGAAGCGGAATTTCTATGGCCTGGAGGAATTCACCGGGCGCGCGATCTTGTTTACCGTAATCGATAAAGAAATCCTCGATAGGAAGCCGACGGGTGTTATTTCCTTTCCGCAAAACCAGTGTTGCGCTGAGGGAGATCAGCGCTGGCGGCGTGTCGCCAATGGGTGAGCCGGTGACGATGTTGCCACCGATGGTGCCGGCGTTCCGGACCTGGACTGCGCCAATGCGCCGGGTCATCTCACCGAAGTCGGGGAACAACTCTGCAATTGTTTCAAGCGCGTCGGTATAGGTGACGCCAGCGCCGATGCTCAACGTGTCTCCGTTTCGCTTGATCCGCTGGAGTTCGGTGACACGACCAAGGTGAATGATGGTGCCGAGTTTGCGGTGGGCCTTCGTGACCCAGAGGCCCACATCCGTTGCGCCAGAGACCAGTACTGCGTCCGGGTTCTCGGCGTAGCACTCGGCCAGGGCGTAAAGGGTTCCGGGAGACAGGAACCGTTGACCATCTGCGGAAAAATCGACCGTCTCACCATCGGCGTGGTCGAGAAGCCATTGCCTGTTGGCTTCAAGCCGGGTGTCTTCCCAGTCGGGCGCCGGATAGCCTTTCGCGGTCGCCACGGCCGCTGCGATGGGACCGTAGCTGGCGCATCGGCACAGGTTGCCAGCCAAAAGATCCGCTGCACTGTTGGTGTCCATCACATCGCCCGAAAGGTACGCAGCGTACATAGCCGTGATAAATCCGGGCGTGCAGAAGCCGCATTGCGAGCCGTGTTCGTCGACCATCGCCTGCTGAATTGGATGCAGCCGCCCATCCGGCGCCTTCAGGTGTTCGACAGTCAGTACCGCCTTTCCTTCCAGCATTCCGAAAAACTGAATGCAAGAGTTGACCGCGCGATACCGAACGTCCCCGTTTACCGCCTCCCCAACGACCACTGTGCAGGAGCCGCAGTCACCCTCGGCGCAACCTTCCTTGGTCCCCTTGAGGCGCTCGGTCTCGCGAAGATATTCCAATAGGGTGCGGGTCGGCGAGACGCCCCGGATGTTACGCGTCTCACCGTTCAGCTGCAGGGTTACGAAATCGCGCATTGTCGTCGGCCCTCAGCTTCCGCGGTAGGTGGAATAGCCAAAGGGCGAAATCAGCAACGGAACATGGTAGTGCTGATCCGCCTCGGCGACGCCAAAGCGGATGGTCACCACGTCGAGAAATTTCGGTTCTGGCAAGGTGACACCGGTAGCCTCAAAGTAGGCGCCGGCATCGAACAGAAGTTCGTATTCGCCGCACCGGAAATCAACATCGTCCAGCAGCGGCGCGTCGCAACGTCCGTCATCGTTGGTCGTCACCTCAGTCAATTTCTCGCGGACACCGCCATCCAGCCGGAACAATTCGATGCGGATACCGCCGGCCGGCCGGCCGGCCGATGTGTCTAGTACGTGGGTCGTCAGACGTCCCATCACCTTAGCTCCCGCTCACCCGGCTATTATTATTTTTGCGCGGCCGCTGATATCCGGTATTGAAGATGGCGGTGACCATTCCCAATCGAGCAATCATCTTAACGAGGCTAATCGGCCTTGCCATTCGATAATTTTTTATAATAGGTACATTTATCCAGGCTTCGGTAGAATCAGGATCGACATGGTTGATAAGACGTTCGTGACACCGCAAAACCTTTTAGACGACAGCTTCCGTCTCGGCCTAAAGATCATCGAGAACGGCTTCCATCCGGATTACATCATCGGCATCTGGCGGGGCGGTACTCCGGTCGGAATTGCTGTGCAGGAGATCCTGAAGTACCACGGGTATCCCTCGGATCACATCGCCATTCGCACGTCCTCCTATACCGACATCGAGCAGCAAAGCGATGAAATTCGCATTCACGGCCTTCACTATATAATCGAAAACGTCAACGCGAAGGATTCGGCCCTAATTGTCGACGACGTATTCGATTCCGGCCGCTCCATCCAGGCGGTGCTGGAACGCATCAATGAACTCTCGCGGCGCAACGCGCCCGAAGACACCCGCGTCGCCACGGTTTACTACAAGCCGGGCAAACGGAAGGTCGACCTCGTCCCCGATTACTACATCCACGAAACCGACGACTGGTTGGTTTTCCCGCATGAACTCGAAGGGCTTACCCGCGTTGAGGTGGCCGCCAGCAAGCCCATCGCGCTCGGCGAAAAATAGCGGAGAAGAGGTGATCTTATCGCACATGCGATCCCGGTATGGTTGCCAGCATGTATCTATCACCCGTCAGACGGTCAAATGGATGCATCGGAGTTCCCTCCATGGAACTGATTGATCAACTCAAGCGCAGTATCAAGGTCCTGGCCTTCGACCAGTACGGCACCGTGGTCGACATGCAGTCGGGACTGACGGAAGCGGTGACGCCATTCCTTAAAGGAAAGGGTTGGGTCGGCGAGGCACACCGCTTTGTTACTTGGTGGCGGCGCACGCACTTCGAAAACTCTATGATTGACGCCTTGTGTGACAAGGGCCACACGCCCTACCGAGAGATAGGAGAGCGCGCCGTTTCCCATGTCATGGACCGTTCGGGGATTCCCTACACCGCCTACGAGGTCCGATGGCTAGTCGGTGAGATTGAAAAACTGAAACCTTTTCCGGATGTGGTCGAGGCATTGGAGAGATTGCGCGCCGCCGGCTATCAGCTGGCGATCATTTCTAATGGCGACCGGGACATGCTGGAGGCGGCGAGACCATATATCGGCTTCAAGTTCGACAAAATCATTTCTGTAGAAGAAGCCGGCTACTTCAAGCCGCATTGGAAGACCTACGCTAAGGCCGCAGAAATTCTGGCAGAGGATCCGGCGTTCATAATGTTTGTTGCCAACCACACCTTCGATTGCGTAGGGGCCAAGTCTTTTGGTATGCCTACGGCTTTCATCGACCGGCGTCGGCGACCCTTTGGTCATGAACCCCAGCAGCCGGACCTCATTGTAGCTAACTTCAAGGAACTCGCCGATGCTCTCACCTGAGAATCAGAAATCCGGACCACTGGCCGGAATCCGGGTTGTCGACCTGACCCGGGTTTTATCCGGTCCTTTCTGTACCATGATGCTTGGCGACATGGGCGCCGAAGTTATCAAGATCGAGCGCCCGGATTCGGGCGATGATACCCGGGCCTTCGCGCCACCCTACCAGGGCAAAGAATCCGCCTACTTCCTGACCGTGAACCGAAACAAGAAGAGCGTCACGCTGGATTTGAAGCATGACGCGGCCAAGGAGGCGCTCTGGCGCCTGGTTGAGGGCGCTGATGTTTTGGTCGAGAATTTTCGTCCCAGCGCCGCAGCCCGCCTCGGCTTCAGTTACGACGACGTGGCGGCACGCAATTCGGGCCTCATCTATGGCTCCATCTCGGGCTTCGGCGATACGGGCCCAGAGGCTGCCCGGCCGGGTTATGACCTCATCGTTCAGGGCGAATCGGGGATGATGCACATTACCGGCGACCCGCACGGGCCGCCCACCAAGATGGGAACCTCCATCGCTGATATGGTCGCCGGTATGATGCTGAGCCAAGGCATCCTTGCCGCACTTCACGCCCGCAGCGCCACAGGCAAAGGCCAGCACGTCAAGGTCTCTATGCTAGAGGCGCTAGCGTCACTACTCACTTACCAAGCAGGCAATTACTACGCCACTGGAGCGTCACCTCAGCGCCGCGGCAACGCACACCCTTCCATTGTACCCTACGAGACCATCCAGGCCGCCGACGGCTGGCTCAACGTCGCAGTCGCCAACGATTCGCTCTGGGGAAAGTTCTGCGACGCCATCGACAAACCCGATTGGAAGGAGAACCCCCGCTTCGCCGCCGCGCCGGATCGGGTCCGCAATCGCGACGAACTAATGCCGCTTCTGACTGAGGTTCTTAAGACCAAAGACCGAGCCCATTGGATCGCCGCCATGGGTTCACATGGAGTACCCTGCGGCGCAATCGCCAAGGTCGACGAGATCTGCGAGAGTGAAACCCTTAAGGCCCGAGGCATGATATGGGAGATGGACCACCCCACCGCCGGAAAAGTCCGGACCATTGGCAACCCCATCGTCTTCACCGACACCGCATTGGGAGAACCGGCGCCTCCTCCGCGCCTCGGCGAGCATACAGAAGCCGTACTTGCAGATGCCGGCTACGGGTTAGAAGAAATTGCGGAGATGAAAGGCAATGCGGTATTCTGACCTTTACCGAGAGACGAAGCGCAAGTGTGGAATTTACACTTCGTGAGTTTCAATCCCCTACTAACCCTCTTCCCCGAATGACGGTTATTTGTCTTCGCGCAGCCTCATTAAGTTTTCATTCGCCCATGTTAGCCTGACTGACAAACTTTGTAGTACAGTAGGCATCGAAGCCTTCAGGGCCACCTTCATAACCAAAACCGCTATCCTTCATGCCGCCGAAAGGGACTTCATCAAGAGCTGGTGAAAAATTATTGATTCCAATCCAGCCAGCCTCAAGACCATCGGCAACGTTGGCGACAAAATCCAAGGATCGCGTAAAGGCATACGCTGCCAGCCCGAGGCCCATTACATTGACTCGCTCCAAAGTTTCTTCGAAGGTCGGAAACCGTAAAATTGGTGCTTAGCAGTCCTTTAGGGGGGCGTTGCCCGCTCGACCTTTAAGAGCGGAACATTCTGAGAATTCGTTCACTAGACGCGATGTGCAGAAATCTTTGTTAGATATAAAGGCATTAATTCCATAGTGATAAAGACGGGATTGATATCCTCCTGATACTTTGTCCGTATTCTCTAAAGTTTAAACCAATAAAATAGGAAACGAGATGGTTGTCGGCTCTTCCTACCTTCCCGCGGAATTGCTTCAATTTCTAATCGACGAGATGGTGGAAGAAACCACCACACTTAGAGCGCTTCGAGAGGAAACGGCAAAATTGCCGAACGCTGAATGGCAAATTCCGCCGGAACAGGGGCAGTTTTTACGGTTTCTAGTGCAATTGATAGATGCCCGCTTAATACTCGAAATCGGCACTTTCACCGGTTACGGCAGCTTATGCATGGCCCAAGCGATGGGTAAAGGCGGTCGGGTCGTAACCCTTGAAGGCAATCCGGAATTCGCATCTCTATCCAAAAAATATTGGAGCCAGGCCGGGATGGAAGGTCGGATCGAACAACGCTTGGGTATGGCTTTGGATAGCCTTGAAAACTTGGTCAATGAAGAACGTTCAGGCACTTTCGACCTTGTCTTTATCGACGCCGACAAAAAGGAATACGATGAATATTATGAATATGCCCTTCAATTGGTAAAAGATAGCGGATTGATCGCTGTCGATAACATGCTCTGGAAAGGTGCCGTTGCAAATCCAGAGGATCAGCGCAACTCAACCAAAGCAATTCGCGCTTTGATGCGGAAAATTCGCGCGGACAAAAGGGTTTCCGGATGCCTCGTCCCAATTGGCGACGGTTTGATAATTGCCCGCAAGCTTTAATGCCTATTAGTTTTCCTGCAAGAACACTGTCCGGGACGTCAGCCGCGCGACACAGAAGTAGTAATCGGCGGAAAAGAAAATTCGCATTGAGCTAGAGAGGCTGCGCGGAGTTAGGCGGCGCCTGGTCCGGACACTTCCGATCTCGTCCTTTCCACTTT
>PTLJ01000030.1 GCA_002938045.1 Alphaproteobacteria bacterium MarineAlpha3_Bin4 | reverse complement strand
GATAGCCACCTTCTGGTACTTCTTCCACCTGTTGGTGATTGTGCCCATGATCAGCAGGCTGGAAAAGCCGAGACCGCTGCCAGAAAGCATCTCGACGGCGGTGATAAAAAGCGCCGAAGCGCCACAGCCGGTGGAGTAAAGGCTATGAATGTTAAAGCCATCAAACCCGCTGTTGCGGCGGTGGCCGTCGCCGCCAGCCTCCTCGCCACCGGCCCGGCGTTCGCTGCCGTAGGGGCCAAACCGCCAGCCCAGAATTGGTCGTTCTCGGGCCTGTTCGGCACCTTCGATCGGGCTTCGGCGCAACGCGGGCTTCAGGTCTATATCGAGGTCTGCGCTGGTTGCCACTCGCTCAACCAGATTGCCTATAGGCACCTTACCGGGATTGGTCTCGACGAGGAGCAGATCAAGGCCATCGCCAGCCAGGCCGAGGTCGAAGATGGCCCCAACGACGAAGGCGAAATGTTCACCCGCCCAGGCCGGCCGGCGGATCGGTTCACGGCACCGTTCGCTAACGAGCAGGCGGCGCGTGCGTCCAACAATGGCGCCATGCCGCCGGATCTCTCGTTGATGATCAAGGCGCGCAAGGGCGGTGCCGACTATGTCTTTGGGCTTCTTACCGGCTACATGGAGGAGGCGCCGGAAGGCGTCACCCTGATGGAGGGTATGAACTACAACAAGTACTTCCCCGGCTATCAGATCGCCATGGCGCCACCGCTAACAGACGACGCCGTTGAATTCACCGACGGCACTAAGGCTACGCTCGACCGGATGGCGAAGGACGTAACCGCCTTCCTGGCCTGGACGGCGGAACCGGAGCTGGAAGCGCGCAAGCACATGGGAATCATCGTTTTGCTAGTGCTTCTGGTGCTCACCGGCATGCTCTATGCCGTCAAGCGCGCGATCTGGAGCGACTTGAACTAGTTGTTACAAATTCATAGATCGGAGGACGGCCCCTCTCGGTAGGGACCGTTTTTCGTGGGCCTCGGATCAGTTGTTTTTAGTGCCTTGATTTATCCAGCGTCGGGTCAGGTCCCTGTCTCAGCTGGACAACGGTTTCCTGCTATGTGGTATGCGCAGCTCGGGCGCGACATGGACCTCGATGAGGCCGACGAGATTGCTCAGGAAGGCGCTCAGCGACATTTCAGATGCCATCGAGCGGAACAAATTCTTGATAGTTGATAGAGGTCGTGACCTTGGGGAACCCAAAGGGAAATCGAAAAAGGGGTTGGCTTGTCCGTAGGCACGTAGATTGTCGCCCTGCCGTTTGCAGAAGAAAAATTTTTAGGCTGCAGGGCTATTGGATATAAACGGCAAGCTGGCCGTGGACCTCGTCAGTTCCTTGAACAGCAGGTCGGCAGCCACAAGGCGATCTGCGAGAAGAAAAATGGCGGGCAGCCGATGACGTGACTGACCATGAACTGCATCATACCGACGAAAATATCCTTCAGACACCAATCAGGGACCACGCCTTTTATGTAATTGGCCGGTAGGGTCACGGGAACTGTTTAATCAGCAGAAGGCAGGCGTGAACTCGAGACAAAAACTCCTTAGCTAGGATAGACTCTTTTATTGTTTTCTAAGTTCTTCCAGCTATTCAGCCTTAATCAGCGATTGATGTACCCAAAGTTCATCAACTTCATATTGGTCTAAAACTGGGAGACTTCATATAACATACCCATACAACGTGTATGATAGAGTTTAATGGATCAAATCTTGGGAGACTGTTATGGCTAAGTATTTCTATGTAGGCACATACAGTTCCGCTGGAGTAGAAGGCTTAATCAGTGGAGACAGTGATCGTGCGGCAGTGGTAAAAGCTCTTGCGGATAGCGTGGGCGCGAAGGTCATCAGCGTAGACATCACACGCGGAATTTATGATTTTTGCGTTATTATAGAAGCATCTTCTTTTGAAGTCGCTGCAGCAATTGCATTAAAGGTTCGGGCGTCCGGAGCGTTTGATGAGTTGATCACTCTCGAGGCAGTCGATATTAACGAAGTTCGCAAAGCCTCAAAATCGGTGAATTATACCCCACCACAAAGCTAAGATGAATAATTGGAACTAACTTAAGAGGCAGCCAATGGTATCAGCCTTGCCGTTCTTGTAAGCTTCGCATGTGCCTAATCTGTGAAAGGCAACCTCCGCAAACACACCGCCCGTAGACATTCCTTGGAAACGAGATAGAAAACGAAGCCTTTTCGAAATGGTTGAAGTTGCAGAAATCAGTGACCAAGGAACCAGCGACGGATGTGGTTGCCGAGAAGATCGTAGAACTGCTAAAGCCACTAGCCGAAAAAAACAATATTTAGAACCCTACGGGTACACGGCCAGACGTGCCAATGGTAAGGGTGGAAATGAGTTGGTTGTGACTAGAAACGCTGAACCTGAGAAGGGTGCCTAACAACGGGATGGGTATTTGCGTTTGACGCACCGCAAATCTGCCATGGTGTTTGCATGCGTAAGCTACTGACCACCCTCTGCATCGCTGCTGTCCTTCCATTTGGATCAACAGAGGGGTGGGGTGCTGATTTTTATAAGGGCTTGGATGCTGCAGTAAGAGGTGATCACGCAACTGCTCTGCATGAGTGGATCCCTCTTGCAGAGCAGGGGAATGCTGCCGCCCAGTTCCAACTGGGTTGGATGTACGATAACGGGCTAGGTGTTCCTGAAAACAATAAGAAAGCAGTAAAGAATTACAAACGTGCTGCCGAGCAGGGGGATGCCAACGCCCAGTACAATCTGGGTGTGATATACGACAACGGATACGGTGTTCCTGAAGACGATCAGGAAGCCGTCAAGTGGTTCAGACGTGCTGCCGAACAAGGGGAGGCCAAAGCTCAGTTCAATCTAGCTGTGATGTACGAGAACGGATGGGGTGTTCCTGAAGACGATCAGGAATCGGTTAAGTGGTTCAGGCATGCTGCAAAACAGGGGAACGCCACAGCCCAGTACTATCTGGGTGTGATGTACCGAAAAGGATATGGTGTCGCCAAAAACGATAAGGAAACGGTCAAATGGTACAAACGTGCTGCTGAACAGGGGAATGTCAGTGCCCAGTTCAATCTGGGTTTGGTGTACGATAACGGACTAGGGATTCTTGAAGACGATAAAGAAGCGGTCAAATGGTATAGACTTGCTGCCGAGCAGGGGGATGCCGATGCTCAGTACATTCTGGGTGCGATGCACGACAACGGAGAAGGTGTTCCTGAAGACGATCAGGAAGCGGTGAAGTGGTACAAACGAGCAGCTGAACAGGGGAATGCCACTGCTCAATTCAATCTGGGTGTCATGTACCGAAAAGGAAATGGTGTTTCCAAAGACGACAAGGAGGCGGTGAAGTGGTTCAGACTAGCTGCTGAACAGGGTGAAGCTACGGCAAAGGACATTCTGGGTTTTATGTACGCAAAAGGAGAGGGTGTTCCTGAAAACAATCAGGAAGCGGTGAAGTGGTTCAGACTTGCTGCTGAACAGGGTTATGCCAACGCCCAGCACAATCTGGGTTTTATGTACGCGCATGGAAAAGGGATTTTTGAAGACGATAAAGAAGCTGTCAAATGGTATAGACGTGCTGCCGAGCGGGGAATGGCCAAAGCCCAATCCAATCTGGGTTTGATGTACTCAAATGGAGAAGGTGTCCTCCAAAACGACGTAATTGCTCATATGTGGTATAATATTGCCTCATTGAATGGCTCTAAGACCGCAAAAAAGAACAGAGGAATTATTGCAAAGCAAATGTCTACCTCCCAAATCAGAGGGGCACGGAAACTCGCCAGAGAGTGTATGAAGAAGCGCTACAAGGCCTGCTGAGGCCATTCCTGACCATAAGGGGCGGTTTAGCAGACTTACGTCTTAAACACGCTTCGCTGGGATCGCTCAGAACGTTTATCAGGGTTCTACGCTTTTTTTCGGGGTGGGTTTGGCTATTTGCAGCCTGAGTTTTCTTCGCCCCACGGCATCTTGGTCTTACAAAAGATGGCTCCAGTCCGCACGGTGTTTTTTAGCATCACATTAGAGAGATCCACCCCGCTCAGGTTTGCCTTCTTCAGGTTTGCCCCGTTCAGGTTTGCCCCCTCCAGGCTTGCCTCGCTAAGGTTTGCCTTGTGTAGGTCTGCATGTCTGAGGAGTGCCCCATTAAGATTTGCCCCGCTTAGGTTTGCCCCGCTTAGGTTTGCCATGTACAGATTTGCTCCAATTAGGTCGGCGCCGCTTAGGTCTGCCGCGGACAACATTGCAAATTTTAGGTCCGCCTTGTTCAGGTCTGCCCCACGCAGGTTTGCCGCGGATAGCTTTGCAAACCTCAAGTCTGCCTTGTTCAGGTTTACGCCATTTAGGTATGCCCCGCTTAGGTTTGCACCTTTCAGGTTTGCCCCCTCAAAGGTTGCTCCCTTCAGGTTTGCCTCGCTCAGATTTGCCTCGCTCAAGTTTGCCTCGCTCAGGTTTGCCTCGCTCAGCCGCGCATAGTTTAGCGTTGCCTCGTTAAGGTTTGCCCCGTTCAAGTTTGCCAAGCCCAGCTTTGCGCTGTTCAGGTTTGCCCCACTCAGATTTGCTCCACTCAGATTTGCCCCACTCAGATTTGCCTGCACCAGATCAGAATGGCTCAAATCACACTTCTCACAAATATTGAGTGCCTTGAACTGTACCAAATCCTTGTCCGAAAACGACCAAGCAGGTGCAGCAACGAGCACTGCCAACGCCACGGACATAGCCTTATGCATTATCGCCTCCCATTGATTCAAGGCCGCCGACCGCGTCCAGATGGGGGTGCGGCGTCGGCGCGTAACAAGAGGTTTACAGAATATCGGATCCGGCTAAACTATTTTTGATTAGCGCTTGGGGTCTAATCCATAATAGGAAAGTTTGGATTCAACGGGACCCACTGATTGAGGCGACCATGACCATGCCAGATGCAATCACGGCCGAAGCCCCGCGGATGGACCCCGAGAAGTTCAAGGACCCGTATGTGACCGCCAAGGGCGAACGGCGTGCCAGTGTCGCCCTCACCCACTTGCGAACGCTCTGGTTCAACACCGGCAGCCTCTGCAACATCACGTGCCACAACTGCTACATAGACTCGAGCCCGACCAACGATCGCCTAGCCTATCTAAGCGCGGCTGAGGTGCGTCGATACCTGGACGAAGTCGACCGCGAGGGCTACGCCGTCGAGGAGATTGCCTTTACCGGCGGCGAGCCGTTCATGAACAAAGATCTGCCTACGATGCTAGCTGAGGCGCTCGGCCGCGGCTACCGGGTGCTGGTCCTGACTAACGCCATGAAGCCGATGTGGCATAGGCGCGAGCAACTGAAGGCGCTCAACCGTAACCATGCAGCGGAGCTTGCATTTCGTGTCTCGATCGACCATCACACACCGAAAAAGCACGAGGCGATTCGCGGCGACGGCACTTGGACGCCGATGATCGAAGGCATTAGGTGGCTTGCCACCGAGAGTTTCAAACTGGCCGTCGCCGGACGCACGTGTTGGGACGAGACTGAAGCCGATGCGCGCGACGGTTATCGTCGGCTGTTCGCGGTTGAGGGCATCCCGGTGGACGTCGACGACCCGGCGGCGCTGGTCTTGTTTCCAGAAATGGATACCAACGTCGACGTGCCTGAGATCACCGTCAACTGTTGGGACTTACTAGGCGTCGAGCCGGAGATGATGATGTGCGCCACGTCTAGGATGGTGATCAAGCGCCGCGCCGCAGAATCGCCGGCCGTTGTCCCGTGTACGTTGCTGCCCTACGATCACGAGTTCGAACTCGGTACCGAGCTTGCGGGTTCGCGGAAGACGGTGCGACTTAATCATCCCCATTGCGCCCAGTTCTGCGTTCTCGGCGGTGCGTCGTGCAGTCCGGACTGACTTAATGGGTCCCTGAGACCGCCCTGCGACCGACAGGACAATCGTCGGCACGTCTCACCGCAAACGGAGACTACGCCCATGCCCAACCCTAAGGTTTATGAACAGACGACCGAGGCGATCAGCGTCAGCGTCGAGCCCGTCTATCTTGACGACCACTCGGCACCGGACGAAAACCATTACGTCTGGGCCTATCACGTCCGAATTGAGAATCGGGGTCAGTACACCGTGCAATTGCTAACCCGGCATTGGAAGATCACCGATTCGATGGGCCAGATGCAGGAAGTGCGGGGCGACGGCGTGGTCGGCGAACAGCCGGTGCTGGATCCGGGAGAGGCCTTCGAGTACACCAGTGGCACGCCGCTGGCGACACCGTCGGGCATCATGGCCGGGTCTTATCACATGCTCGCCGACGGTGGGCGCCGCTTCGACGTGGAGATTCCGGCGTTCTCGCTCGACAGCCCCTACCAGTCGGGCCAGATCCATTGATGCCATCGGGGGTTGACGGCGGGCTCGGAAACACCCATCTCCATGTTTTAACTCGGGCTATAATAGGCCGCCACAAGTTGGGGAATCAGCAGATGACCGTTGAGAAGCCATTCAGTTTGGTTGAGGATGCACGCAGCGATGATGCTGACGGGCCTAGCGAGCCGGTCGACAAGCCGTCGCGCGAGGAAGCCAAAGAGGCGGTTCGCACGCTGTTGCGCTGGGCTGGAGACGATCCCGACCGCGAGGGCCTGAAGGACACTCCGGCCCGTGTCGTGTCCGCCTATGAGGAATATTTCGACGGCTACAATGCCTGCCCCAAGACCCTGCTCGAGCGCACATTCGAGGAGACCGACGGCTACGACGAGATCGTGCTGTTGAAGGGCATCCGCTTCGAGTCCCACTGCGAGCATCACATGGCGCCGATCATCGGCCGCGCGCATGTAGCCTATCTTCCGCACCATCGCGTGATCGGCATTTCCAAGTTGGCGCGCCTGATCGAGGTCTACGCCAAGCGGCTTCAAATCCAGGAGAAGATGACGGCGCAGATCGCCAACACCATCGATGACATCCTGCAGCCGAAGGGGGTCGCTGTCGTCATCGAGGCGGCGCACCAGTGCATGACCACGCGCGGCATCCACAAGCCTGGCGTCAATATGGTCACAAGCCGCATGCTCGGCGCGTTTCGCGACGATCCGACGACGCGGCGCGAGTTCCTCTCCATGATCGGCAGCCCGGCGACAGAGCACGCGCCGTTCGCCTGAGCCCAGCAACGGCTAGCATTAGCAGCGGCACCCATACCACAGCCTGATTTGACGCAAAACGGTTGACCCCCGTGAGCGGAGGCGCATCATTATGCCGCCCTTGGAGTCTTTTGACAGGAACGACACCATGGATTTCCGCTCGGTTTTTCTCGTCATCGGCATCCTGCTCACCACACTGGCCGTGATGATGGGCATCCCCGCGATCTTCGATCTTCTGGACGGCCATCCCGATTGGGAGGTGTTCACTGTTTCGGCCGGAGTAACGCTGTTCGTCGGTGTCGCCATGGCGTTGACCAGCCGCGCCGGTAGCATGCGGCTGTCGACCCGCCAGGCATTCATGATGACGACCTTCAGTTGGATCGCTCTCACCGTGTTTGCCGCATTGCCGTTCCATTTCGGTGCGCTCGGGCTGAGCTTCACCGACGCGTATTTTGAGGCCATGTCCGGGCTGACAACGACCGGCTCGACGGTGATAGTCGGCCTCGACGCGGCGCCGAGCGGCATTCTCGTCTGGCGCGCGCTGCTGCAATGGCTGGGTGGCATTGGAATCATTGTCATGGCGATCGCCATCCTACCCATGCTCAACGTCGGCGGCATGCAGCTGTTCCGCATGGAGAGCTCCGACCAGTCGGAGAAGGCACTGCCGCGCACGGCTCAGGTCGCTAGCGCCATAGGCGTTATCTACCTAGTGTTGACCGGGATCTGGGCCGGGTCCTACTGGTTGGCAGGGATGTCCGGCTTCGAGGCCGTCGCCCATTCGATGACTACCATCGCCACCGGCGGCTTCTCGACCTCGGATAAGTCGATGGCGCATTTCGACAGCGCCGCGGTCGATTGCATCGCCACCGCCGGAATGGTCGTCGGCGCGCTGCCGTTCCTACTTTATCTGAAGACCCTCCAGGGCAATTGGCTGGCGCTATTCAGCGATTCCCAGGTGCAGTGCTTTATCTCCATTGTCGTCACCATCATCCTAGTCATGACTGGGTGGTTATGGCTGGAGCACGGCTTTGATCCGGTGATGTCGCTGAGGCTGGCGTCGTTCAACATTGTCTCGATCATCACCGGCACCGGCTACGCGACGTCCGATTACAGCCTGTGGGGCAGTTTCGCGTTGCCGATCTTCTTCTTCATCATGTTCATCGGCGGCTGCGCCGGCTCAACCACCTGCGGCATCAAGGTGTTCCGCATCCAGGTGCTCTACGCGGCGGCGCGGACCCAGATCCATCACCTGGTGGAGCCGCACGGCGTCTTCATCCCCTATTATAACCGCCGCCCGATCTCCGACGAAGTCATCGTCTCAGTGCTCAGCTTTTTCTTCATGTGGTTTTTCTCGTTCTGCGCCCTCGCGCTGGCACTCGGCGTACTCGGTCTTGACTTCCTGACCGCCTTTTCCAGCGCCGCCACCGCGATAGCTAACGTCGGCCCAGCGCTGGGGCCGATCGTCGGCCCGAGCGGCACCTTCCAACCGCTACCCGAAGCGGCCAAATGGCTGATGGCTGGCGGCATGCTGGTTGGCCGACTGGAGTTGTTCACCGTATTCGTGATGCTGAGCCACTCGTTCTGGCGCGGCTGAGGATGCACCGTTCCGCGGCTACCTGATCCAGTTGACCAGGTGCTGGCGGATGTTCTTTTCCATCTCGGCGTCGAAGGCTTGGATTAGCTTCTCGGTCGCCTCGAACCAGATGCGCTCGCGCTGATTGAGACTGACGTCTTCGCGCATGGTCTGCGAGCGAGTTGCCACCGCGGCCGCGAACCCGCGCCGTTTGCCGGTTAGGTCGTAGACCTCAAGCGTCGCCTCGACCTTGAGGTCGTAGCGATGCGACTGCTGCATGGTGAAGATGCCGGTAAAGCTGGTATTCTTTTTAAGCGCCGTCTCGGTGGCCGCGGCGTTGGAGATGATCAGCCGCGCGACGCCCGACGCGCCGACCGGTCTGAGCCGGTCCGACGCCCATTGGTTCAAGACCTTGCCCAGTGGCGTCGGGAATAGGTGCTCGACGTTGGGCGGCTTCAGCGTCGGTGTGTAGCGATTGTCGAATTTGACCTCCGCCACGTTGAGGTTAATCGTCGGCAGGTGGCCGAAGGTAAGCTCCGGCATGGTCTCAACCTGGACCGGAGTCTCGCAAGCGCCAAGCGCGAAAACGAGGACCACCGCGAGACGTTGGATCAGCATGTGCATATCGGCAACCCCGTGTTGAGGGCGACCCGGTGCCGGTTGACGCCACCCGCCATCTTGGCATGGCAAGGCAGCGTGACACAAGCCGCGCTCAGGCGCCGTGTAACAGGTTTAGATCACCGGCGGCAAGGACCCCGATACCGCGCGCTTCCTATCACGAGATCCATTTCTTCGCGAAGATTTCCGGGTCCGACAGCTTCAGGACATACACCAACTGAGAATTCCCTTCTGGACGTGAAGGCGGTTCTCGGCCTCGTCCCAGATCACCGATTGCGGGCCGTCGAGGACGGCGTCGGCGGCTTCTTCGCCGCGGTGCGCCGGCAGGCAATGCATGAACAGCGCGTCCGGCCTAGCCCTGGCCATCAGTTTCTCGTCGACGCAGAACGGCAACAGGACTTGGTGCCGCATCTCGGGATTCTCGTCGCCCATCGACACCCAAGCGTCGGTGACCACGAGATTGGCACCGTCGACGGCCTCTTCCGCCGTCTCGACGACCGCAACATCGCCACCCTCCGTGGCTGCCCAGGCAAGTGCCGCGGGCGACGGCGAATGCGTCGCCGGGCAGCCGAGCCGGAGCTTAAAACCGAAGCGCACAGCGGCGTGAATCCAACTCGAGGCAACGTTGTTGCCAGCGCCGCTCCAGGCCACCGTCTTGCCTTCGATCGAGCCGCGGTGCTCCTCGAAGGTCATGACGTCGGCCATGATCTGACAGGGGTGCGATTCGTCGGTCAAACCGTTGATCACCGGAACCGACCCGAAGGCCGCTAGTTCGGCCAGCTTCTGCGGATTGTCGGTGCGGATCATGATGGCGTCAGCATAGCGGGAAAGCACGCGCGCTGTGTCGACGATGGTCTCGCCGTGACCGAGTTGCGATTCCTTCTCACTCATGACGACGACCATGCCGCCGAGTTGTTGCATGCCGACCTGGAACGAAACCCGGGTCCGGGTCGAGGGCTTCTCGAAGATCAAGACCAGGGTCTTACCGGCAAGCGGCTGGCTCATCTTTCCAGCAGCGAGCTCGCCCTTGAATGCCCGCCCGCGCCCGATGATTTTATGAAGCGTCACAGTATCGAGGGCGCTGACGTCGAGGAAATGCCTTTCCGCGCCCATCACGCCGCTGCGTCCTGACAACTCTTGTCGATGATTCCCATCGCCTCTTCGACGTCCGCCTCCTCGATAATCAGCGGCGGCACGAAGCGAACCACGTTGTCACCAGCTGGCACCGCCAACAGACCGCCCTCCATCAAACGCTCGACGAAATCCTTGTTAGCGCCGTCCTCGCCGACGCATTTGAGGCCGACCATCAAACCGCACCCGCGGACCTCCCCGAAGATCCTAGGATAGGCCTTGACCACCGCCTCGAGCTGGTTCCAAAATAACTGCGCCACGTGGTCGACCCGATCGAAAAAGCCATCGCCGAGGACGACGTCGAGGACTGCGTTACCGACCGCCATAGCCAGCGGGTTACCGCCGAAGGTGGAGCCGTGCGAGCCGGCCTGCATAGCTGATGCGACTTTCTCCGTTGCCAGGCAGGCGCCGAGCGGAAAGCCACCGCCGAGCCCCTTAGCCGAGGCCAGGACGTCGGGCGCAACGCCAGACCACTCGTGGGCAAACAGTTTTCCGGTGCGGCCGATGCCACATTGCACCTCGTCATAGACCAGCACCAGCCCGAACTCGTCGGCCAGGTGCCTGAGGCCCTTGAGATAACCCTCTGGCATCGGCCGGATGCCGCCTTCGCCCTG
>PTLJ01000003.1 GCA_002938045.1 Alphaproteobacteria bacterium MarineAlpha3_Bin4 | reverse complement strand
CAGATCTCAGGACGCACCTTCATTCCGTACGGTAGAAATGAATTAGCAACAGCACCCCCAACATTGTGCTTTTCAGAAAGAACAGCCTGAAGAGCGGCGAGCACAGTCGACTTTCCTTCTTCATTGTCGCCGACCAACAGGGTAATGCCGTCTCCGATGGCCTCGATCACAACCCGTTCGGAGAAGCATCTGAACGCAGATATCTCGAGACGGCGAATTCGCATGTGTCAATTCCCCGCTGCAACGTGCTCAAAATAAAGAATGCGAAGAGCCGTTCGTGCGATGTCCTGCCTTTGGTCGGTTGGATCGTCCGCCATTGTCTTGAGCTCATCGACGGCAGAACGGACGAACCCGCTTTTGTCGATGGCGTCGAGATCATCAGCGCTAGGTTCATCGACGAGTTCTTTGAGCCTGCGGCGAAGGTAGCGGAGACGAGCTTCCCAGGCATTTAAACAGTCTTCGATCTGTCGGCGCCCGGCCAGATCCGTGGTGCCGGATATCTGAAGACGGAGTAGAGTTTCGTTTGGATTTTCGACCGCGTCCTCAATTGCGGCCTCAATAACCGAAATCGGGTCCACGTCGCCACCAACTCCATAGGTGATCTCACATCGGTGCCACTGGTATCTGCCAGTAGCGATTTTTTCGACTTTGGGGGCGGAATCAGACTTGTCGATCGATACTATCAGGACGTTGCCTGGATCATTCCTAGGGAAGCGATCAGGCTCAGGAGTGCCACTGTACCAGATCTTGGGCGCTATCTCCTTTGTGCCATGCCAGTCACCAAGCGCAAGATAGTCGAGATTGGCTTTTACCGGTCTGTCGTCGGCTATTTGATTCGTTGCATCACCTTCCGGTAGCTTATTGCAAATTGAACCATGTGCGAGCCCGACCCGGATCACGTTAGGCGTCGTCTCTGCAGTGTCCATCCACTGGGTGACGTCATCTGGCTCATTCTTCCGGGTGAGCGGCGCTGGCAAGACTGCTAGGCGGCCGCCGACCAAAGTAATGACCTCGGGGTTTACGGCAGGGATTACATTCTTGGGAAATCCAATTCGGTTCAGACGTGTCCAGGGGCTTTCGGATTGTGCTGGATCGTGATTGCCAGGAAGCAGCACCCAAGGACCACGGTAAGTTTTCATGGCTTCGAGAGCGCGCTGGATGATTTGATTTGGCGTCGTCGCGCTGTCAAACACGTCCCCAGCAACGAGAACGGCATCAACTTTGCGATCCTGCGCTAACGCCGCGATGCGCTTAACGGCTTCAAAACGCTCTTCACGGAGAAGGGCAGCCGTGTCGCCTTCTATTGAGCCAAAAGGCTTGCCAAGTTGCCAATCGGCTGTATGGAGTAGGGTGATGGACATCTAACCGAGTGACCTGCCCCCATTGATTGGTCCGCTTCCTATGTTAATGTAAACGGCGTTTGAGGAAAGGCCTGATCAACAAGCTCGTAGGTTCAAATCCTACCCCCACAAACACAAAATTATATTATAACTTCAAAATGTTACGGGTTTTTTGTTGGTGGAGCGGTGTCAAATAGCCTGTACCGTTCGTGTCCCGTTTTACCCACCTCTGGTCGACAGATTTTCTGAGGTTTTATGAGGTTTCAATGGTTACGCAAATTAAGTCCGGTGGCTAAACGTTACTTTCATTACCCTCAGTCGCTAATTCATTGCCGTTGTTGGCGAACGCCGCACCTAACAAGCTCTACGCCGGCGCCGCCAGGGATATGAGGACCAAGGCGACGGCCAGGACCGGCGCTGTCCGTCCACAAAGTCATTTCATTGTCGGTCTCCCGAATGATTCCTCTGACATTTCCCAAATAACCTTAAAATTTATGATGATGCTACCCAACTGGCGTCACTGAGGGAAAATTGTTTCTCCACAGTGTTTCGGCAGGGTAAAACCCTGGCCAAGTCGTTGCGAATATTAAACCACGCACCACGACCAAGGGGCCCGAGTGGGTGGTGGGCGCAGTCTCGGGCGAACCTGTCTCCGATGATTTCCCTGATATACAGAGAAAATCTAGGGAATTTTTTTTGAGCTTATGCCGATCTTCATGAACCGGCAGTTATAGAGCCCCATGTTTTCTGGCACGTGGCGCCGAATTCCCTAAGGACAGGAACAGGGAATACTGCCGGTGAACAAGGAAGTTTATAAACATTTCAGCGAACTCGCGTTGTTACTGGGACTAGACTTTGATGTGACATCGCGGTGTCAGGGGTGATTGTGATGAATTGGATGATTGCACGGAAAATATCAGCTACGGTCACAGTATGAACGACATCTTCGATGACAGGCTCTTCAAGCCGCCTGGTACTTTCATGGGCCTTGGATACGGCCACGATCTGGCGGGTCGGGGGGCGGCGGTGCTCGGTATTCCCTACGACAACGGTACTCACCCCCACCGTGTCGGTTCCCGCGACGGGCCGCGCGCCATTCGCGAGGCGTCGCGCCTGATCCGTCGCTATCGACCGCCGGACGCTGACTTCGATCCACTTGAGCGCCTCCGTGTCATCGATTGCGGCGACGTTAAACTGGTGCCGAGCATACTGGAGGACGCCGAAGCGTCTATCGAGAAGGCAATCAGCCTGATCGCCAGCACCGGCGCGGTGCCGGTCAGCATGGGCGGTGATGGCAGTGTCACTATTGGACAGTTGCGCGCCCTCGCTACCCTCTATCTGGACCTCGTTGTGTTGCATGTCGATTCCCACACCGACGCCAACCCCGGCGAAGAACGCGCCAAGGCCACCGGCAACACCTTCATTCGCGCCGCCCAGGAGGGTTTGGTCGACGTTGCAGCCTCGATCCATGTCGGCATGCGGGGTACTTTCTACGACCCCGGCATCTTCAAGAAGGCGCGCGACCTGGGCTACGGCCTCATCACTTACGAGGAATTGAGGACGCGCGGCGTTGATGACATCACGGCTGAGCTGAAGCATCGACTTGCCGGACGGCCGGTCTATCTTTGTTGGGACATGGACTTTTTCGACCCGTCGTGCGCGCCCGGTGTGTGTGCTCCAATCCCGGGTGGGCCCAGCGCCGACGAAGGTCTTCGGCTGCTGCGTGG
This sequence comes from Alphaproteobacteria bacterium MarineAlpha3_Bin4, assembly GCA_002938045.1. Taxonomy (GTDB): domain Bacteria; phylum Pseudomonadota; class Alphaproteobacteria; order Rhodospirillales; family Casp-alpha2; genus PTLJ01. The sequence continues at coordinate 23,457 of PTLJ01000003.1, read as the reverse complement.
CCTCTCTGGCCTCCGCTTCGTCGCCTTCGACATCAACACCGTCAGTCCGCCGCACGATGTCCGGGGCATGACCGCGCAGCTGGCGGCCCAAGTTATGTATGACTGCCTGGTATTATTGTGTAGTGGCCCGAATCGGATATAGAGGGTCTCTTCGATACAGATTATTCCAAGGACACCTCAGAAGAGAAATAAACAACAAAACCATAGAAGTGATTTACTTGAATGACGAAAACGGGGCCGAATGGATTTCCGATTATGATCAAATCACCAAATTTGATTGTCCGGAAACAATATTCTACTGACGGTGGGAATTGGATATGATCGCCAAGAATTTGATAAATTCCTGGAAAGTATCGGGATGGGTTGAGAGTGGATCAATGCGCGCTTCGGTGTTGTGTAATGTCCTCCCCACTTCTCCGATGGAGGTAATCTATGTCTGACACCCTGACCATAGCTCCCCGTCGTGAGTTTCATACCCTATTCGACGCGCCGCTAGTACTGGATCTGGATACATTAGTCGACGTTGGCGCGCACGTGGGTATTTTGGGGCTGCCTTATGGGGCTCCCTATTCCATGGAGGACGTCACCAACGACCAGTCCAACGCGCCGACTGCGATTCGGCGTTCCTGGCAGCGGGCCTTGCGGGCGCTTGAGCGCTGGGACTTTGACCTCGGTGGGCCGTTACTGGACGGCAAGGACATCCGCGTCGTCGATTGCGGTGACGTGCCGGGCGATCCCTACGAGCCGATGAAGCACTATCGGCTCGCCGAAGAGGCGGCGCGCAAAATTGTCACTGCCGGCGCGATGATTATCTCGCTCGGCGGCGACCATGGGGTGCCGATCCCAGTGTTCCGAGCCTTGTCCTCGCTGCCGGACTTAGCGGAGCCGGTGACCCTCGTTCACGTGGACGCGCATCTGGATTGGCGCGACCATGTAAACGGCGTGAGGGAGGGCCTCTCTGGCCCCATCCGCCGTGCTTCCGAAATGGACCACATCGGTGATATCTATCAGATCGGCCTGCGCTCCGCCGGCAGTGCCCGGCCCGAAGAAGTCGAGGCGGCGCTCGACTATGGTTCCAACCTGATCACCGACATGGAGTTGCAGGAAATCGGTATGGCGGCGGTACTGGAGCGCATCCCCGCCGGCGGCACCTTTTACCTTACCATCGATGCTGACGGCATGGATCCGACCATCGCCCCCGCTGTCGCTGGCCCGGCACCGGGCGGCGTCACCTATCCTCAGATGCGCACCCTGATCCATGGCTTGGTGAACAAGGGCCGTGTCGCCGGCATGGACATCGTTGAGATCACGCCGAAGCGCGACCTCAACGCCATCACCTGCGTCACCGCCGTGCGCTTGATCTGCAACCTGATTGGCAAATCGATCCGGGCGGGATTTCTTGGTTAAGCTTATAAGCCCTGGTTTAATTTTGCCCCTCAAGCGCTAGGTCGAACGGGCGACCAAGCAGCTTATCCACCTCGTTACGGCTATGACCTTTCGGTTTTGAACGGCGGCTGAAGCGTCCGACACGTGTCTAGCGCAGTTCCAGTTCGCCAGCCTGGCAGGCCCCGGTAACGAGCGCAGCTGTGAGGCCGGCGGCATATCGCAAATCACGTGCCGCTACCTTGTCGCGCATGTCGCCGGGCGTCAGCACGTATTTGATCTCAGACTCCGGCTCATCGAACCCGGCGACCAAGCGCACCGCGGGAATGCCATGGCGAGCAAAATTGTAATGATCGGAATTGGCCATAATTGGGCGGTGAGTGCCGAGGGTGTATCCGTGCGTCTGGACATGCGTGAGCAGCCATTCCTCAAGTTTCGGAAACTCGCTGGTCAAGGCTGTGAGATTGGGGCTGCCGGCGATGGAATCGAGGTTGAGGTTGAGCTTGATCGCTGAGCGCTCGGTTTCACTCAGGCCATCCACGTAATCCCCTGACCCTTCGAGCGCCCATTCCTCGACCGTGAACAGGGTGACGCGCAAACCGCGTGCAAAACGTCCAATATACGGTGCCATAGCCGCTGCCACTGTTAGGACGGCGGCAAGACCAGTGGCGTTATCCATGGCGCTTTCCGCCAGGTGATGGCCGTCGATGTGGGCTGAGAGCACCACCCACTCGGGCCCTGTGCCCGGCAGGTCGAGGATCAGGTTTGCCGTTCGGCGCGGCGTTTCGTCCGTTTCGATACTAAGGCGAATCCTGGCCAGACCGTTGGCGGTCAGGGCGTCGGCTGTCTCGGCGCTGATGCCGGCGGCCGGGATACTGCGCTCCGGCGTCGCCCCAGAGGAACCGGTGACCGGTCCCGCCTCGGGCAGGTGGCACGCGATCAGGAACCCGACCGCCCCATGGTCCATGGCCCATTGGTATTTGCGTCGGCGATGAATGGTGCCAGTGGCGAACATGTATTCGTGACGCACCAGGACAATACGGCCCTCGATCTCGGCCGAAAGTGCCGCGAAGTCCTGCTCGGTACCACGGCCGACATCGATCAATTCGGCCTTGAGACCTTCCTCCTGCGTTGCCGGGGAACGGACGAGGGAAACGCAGGGCAGCGACCCTCCGGTGCCGTCGAGCCGTTCAAGCACAGCGTCCCCACGCGACCAACCGAGATAGTCGACAGGGGCGTGCATCGGCACGGCCCCGGTCGCCGCCTCAAGTCGATCGCTCAGGTATTCCCGCGCTGCCTGTTCACTGCAGCTCCCGGCGAAGCGGCCACCAGTGTCGCAGATAGCGGCGAAGTCGCGTATTAGGCTGTCGTCCCCAACAACCTTTTCGACGATGTCCTTGATCATACCGCGTCTCCGCACTGGAACAGTTTGCGCTCCGTTTTGGTCAGGCGCTCCGGGCCATCATCGGTCACCAGCACGGTCTCGCTGAAGGCGATGCCGGCAACCGCTGACGTGTACATGTGGAAAGTCATACCCGCCTTCAAACGCCACTCGGCTTCGGTTGTAAAAAGACGTGTAAAATCACTCGTGCGCGGCGCCTGTTCAAAATAGTAACCGAGCGTGTAGCCTGTATTGTTGACATAGTCCTCGCGCAGACCCGCATTGAGGACACCCTGACGCAGGATGGCGTCGACGTCGCGGGCGACGGCTCCCGGCACCATGGCGGCAATCTGGCGGTCCTGGATTTCGATCAACGTCGTTGCGGCATCGCGCAACTCCGCTGAAGGCGTCCCCATCACGGCGGGACGCATCAGTCGGGCGCAATAGCCGTTGACCTTGGGCACCAGTTCCAGGTGCAAAACAGTGCCCGGCTCCAACGGATTATCCGAAAGCTTGCCATGAAGGAAATTCCAACCATGGCCAACGGTGATCGGTCCCGTGCGCCCGAAGTCGGCTCCGAGTTCGATGAACGACGCCGACGCGACGGCGGCCGCAGTGCGCGAGGAGGAGCCGGGCGTGGTGGCGGAGATGGCGCGGCGCATGGCTTCATCGGCGACGCCGGCGGCCTTGCGCATCACGTTGACCTCGCGCACTGATTTGATCAGGCGCATAGGCCGGAAGGCGTTGCTGAAATCGATGAAGGTGACTGCCGGTAGCAGGTCCGTGAGATGGCCGAACCGCTTCGCCGGCATACAGTAAGAGTTCATGTCGAGGCCGACGCGTCTGCCGCCGCCGGCCTTTATAATCTCGGCTATCACCGTGACCGGGTCCTCCAAATCGTCGAAGGTGCGACGGTTGTCGAACCAGGCTGCCTTGAGGAACGGCTGTTCGTCTAGAAGACGGACGATCATCGTCGGTGCGCCCTGCTTGGGGATCACGACCGCCCTATAAAGGTTTTCGGATATGGCAAAACCGGTGAAATAGTGCATCATCTCGGCCTCGTCGGCGATAACCAGATCGACATCGCGTTCGACCATAAGTGCCCGCAACCGGCCGAGGCGTTCCATGTATTCCTCTTCCGGAAATAGCATCAAGCGACCTTGCAGATTTCAAGGATGGCGAGCAGGTAGATCCGGATCATATCCAGGTAATCCGGAATATCGACCCGCTCGTCAGGCATCGTGTTGTAGCGTCCGCCGGGGCCACAAACGATGCCCGGCATGCCCGCCCGGTGTTTCAAATGCGCCGCATCAGTGCCGTAGAAACAGTAGGGCCGCACCGGCCCCTGGACCTGATCGATGCCGCGCACGCGACGGAAGGCGCGCCTGACGGCCTCGACGACGGGGGTATCCCGGTCGACCTCGAACGGCAGCATCGATGGTCGCTCGCCCGCGTGTTGCCTGACCACGCTGGCCCGCAGGCCAGGCATCTCGGTCTCGAGTTCGTCCAGCAGAACCTTGATATCAGTGAGCACGCTTTCCTCCGATTGGCTGGGCCCATAGCGGACGGTGCCGGCGAGGCGGACAAAGTCGGCAATCTGGGGTGGCCGCCAGTCGTGGAATTCCGGCGTGAGCGAACCCCGAATGACGCCGATGTTCGCCCGATTGACGGCGGCATGCTCGTTATTGGCGGCGCCGGAGAAAACCATGGCGTTGAAGCGCGGCACCAAGGCGGCAGCGGCGGAGATGGCATCGACCGCCTCCTCTCGTTTGGATACATGGCGGGTGATTCCGGTGAGGTCGATGACGACGTTAAAACTACCAGCATGCAAGGTCATGCCGTTAAGGTCGGTGGGCTCCATATTGATGAAGCAATCAGCGCGCACACCTTCCTCAATTGCCTTGACCGTACCAACACCGCCTTGCAGTTCTCCGACTACGTATTCCAAGATTACATCGCCCTGCAACGTGATTCCGGCATCAGCCAGTGTCTTCACCGCCATGAACGCGGCGGCATCCCCCGCCTTCATGTTGGAAACGCCAATGCCGTAAATGAAATCCTCGTCATAGAGCCCGCCCCAAGGATCGACAGTCCAACCCTCGGTCACCGGGTTGGTGTCCATGTGACCGTTAAACAACAGGCTTTTGCCACCGCCCCTCCCTTTTAGGGTGCCGATGGCGTTGAAACGTTCGGCCTCAACCGGTTGCAGCACGGCCTCCAGGCCGACGGACTGCATATGCTCGACCATGAAGCGAGCGAGTTCCGTCTCGCCGGGTTCTCCGCTGTAGCTCTTGAAGCGGATCATAGCGGCCAAGAAGTCCAGTGCTTCGTCGTTATCGATGCCGTCGAGCAAGTGTTGGTTGTCCATGAGTGCTCCTTCCGGGGGTTTACCCGGCAGCAAACGAACGCGCGCACTCCAGCAACGCCGTGATAGCATTGTCAATCTGGACCCGCCGGGCATTCCATTGCCCACCATGGCCTTTCAAGGCGTTCGCTAGTGCGGTGCGGTGGGCGCGGGTTTCGGTTGGGTGCACGCTGCCTTCGGTGGCACGGCTGAACAAGAAGGCGCGAGCATCGAGAATTTCCCGCAGATCCTCGACCGGCATGTCGATTACAGTTTTTGCCATTTCACGGCCGGCCTTGGCCAAGTCCTTGGCACGCACCGAGGCGGGTGTCCGTCCGGCGGCGATGCTGTCGCGGACGAAGCGGCCAACAATGTGATGTGTGGTGCGAAACGGCAGGTCGTAGCGACGCACGAGTTCATCGGCAAGGTGGCTGGTAGTGCTCCAGAAGGCCCCCGCCGCCTCGGCCATGCGGTCCTCGTGGACGATGAGCGTCGCCACCGTTTCAACGCCTAGCTCGAGCGCCTGCAAAGTCGCATCGCCCATGCCCGTAATCAGGTCATCTGCGAAAGTGAAGTCGAGGTCGGTTGAGACCACGCTATGCTGGCAGGCCATGACTCCAGGCAACCAGCCCGCTGCTTGGCCGCCCAGTGCCTTGATGCGCTCTAACGAATGCGGATTTTTCTTTTGTGGCATGATGCTGGAGGTACCGGCGAGGCCGTCGGTGACCTCGACGTAGCCGAACTCCCACGAATGCCACACATAAAGATCACTGGCGAGACGACCCAGGTTGGACATCAACTGGGAAAGGACGGCGACAATTTCCTCGATGTAGTCCCGCGCGAAGCCGCCAGCGTCTGAGGAATTAACCACGATATTGTCGTGACCGAGGAGTTCCGCCGTGCGGCGCCGGTCGACCGGCCACGAGGTGCCAGCCATGGCCGCGCCGCCGAGACTGGAAAGGTTAGCGCGTCCGAAAGCGTCGGCTAGACGTGCCAAGTCGCGGTCGAACGATGCGCCGTAGCGCATCAGGTGATGGCCAAAGGTGGTCGGCTGGGCGTGCTGCAGGTGGGTATAACCGGGCATCAGTGTTTCGGCGTGCCGCTCCGCCTGGCTGAGGATGGCACTCTGCAGGCACATGGTCTCGACGGCGACGGAGAGCAACAGGTCCCGCAGGTAAATGCGTTCGGCGGCGGCGCTCTGATCATTACGGCTGCGGCCGGTCTGCAGGCGCCCAGCGATATCATCACCGATACGCTTGCCAAGATAATATTCGGTTTGCACCAGGAACGAGCCTGATTGTGGCAGCCAAGGAAACCCATCACCGCCGCTGTCATAAATCTCCAGCAGGCCGCCGAGAAGCTTGGCGCCACGCTCCTGGGTCAGGATGCCGGTTTCGGTCAGCATCACGGCGTGTGCCAAATCAACCAGCACGTATTCCCGGAACCGCCGCACCAGGCGGGGGATGTTTGGCACCTCCTCACAATCCACTAGCACCTGTGTGCGCGGTCCGAGCCGCGCTTCCTCAAGAAACACATCGTCCTTGCTGCTCATGCTGTTAGCCCTCTGTACCAGTGGTTTGTTGGCCTTGAATTAGGCCGACCATAAGATAGACGATCACATAAACAATCATGCGATAGATCACTGCAGAGCCCGGCGGGATACAAATAAACGACATGCCGGTAAGACCGCGCCGCCCGATCTCGTGAGCGACCCGGATGACCTCAAAGTCAGTCATGCCGATGGGCTCGGCGAGATCACCCAAGAGATCGCCTTGTGCTGGTCCGGCGCCACCGATCACGTCCATGTCGAAGTGGACGTAGACTGCATTTGTGCCGTCGTAGGCATGTCGCAATTCGTTGCAGAGACCATCGATGCCGAGTTCCGTCCGCACTTTCCACATGGGGATGAAATGGGCGCCGCGTTCGAGGTAATAACGGACGATTTCCTTAGCTTCCAACATACCGCGCTCGCCGATATCGACCAAGTGAGGGATTGAGAAGTTGTCGTGGAATTCGTAGGTTTTGGCCTTCCAGTTGCCGCTGCCGGCGATGCGCGGATCCTTAGTTAGCCAGTCGATTAGTTTGGCGTCCCAGTGGGTGTCCAGACTGATCATGCCAACCTTTCCCGCTGTCCGTTCGGCGATAGGCTTGGCGATCGCGTAGGAACTGCAAGGGGAATTTTGGCCGACAACAATGGGAATGGCGCCAGCGTCGAGCGCAATACCGACCTTTAACTCGACCGCTGCCTGCGCCTTAAGAATGTTTTCCGCTGTTGGATCGGCGTTGACTTCCGGCGGGATGTCGGCGTCGCCGAAATCGACAACCTTGAGATGTTCGAAGATATCGAGGTCGAAGTCCTGCACGTAGCCTGAGGGATAGCGGATCGACTGCTGACGCACCCTTTTCGGTGCCAGCACCCATTCTGACTTGTCGACGCCGGCATACTTGCCCTTGGTACCGGCGACGTAAGGCGCGCCAATGATGACAACGTCAGTCCCTTTCAGGTCTTCAGCCGTTCGCGCTTGTGGTATGCCCATGAAGGTCGGCATATCGTCCTCCAGCATGGGAAAGTCGCGGTCTTTGATTCGGTAATGGTTTTTGATCTCTTCCCAAGTGGTGGTGTAGGTCATTCAAATTCTCCTAGCAGGTTGATCGTCAACTGTGCGCAGATACGTGCCGCCCGTACGACGTCGTCTCAAAGTTGGGCACGCAAAGCTTGGCCGTTTTCAACGCTGCCAAGGGTCCTGCGTTTCCCGACGGATTGACCGAAGGCACTCGGACCGGTTCCGAAAGGAACGTTACCATGCCGACTTCGTCGACATGGTGCGGTGTTGTTTGAACCATTGTCCAATTTCATCTCAATCTAGCGAGAATGTCGAATGAAGGAGTTTGTAGGCCATGTTCGCAGAGGGTATCGGAAATGGGTTTGCGCCAGTCAAACCGCCTGTCCCAGGTTCAATAAACCGTAACTGATAATTACCTCGGCAAGGGCGTGAAAAGGATTGGTGATGCGAGAACTCGCATAAATGATTCGACGCTTGTCCCATTTAAAATCATTATCCTAAGCTGAAAGTAATAATAGTAATACTGGAACCGCCGGATTCCAGGCCTATGAGAACCGAAAATAACCAGTCATCGCGGTTTGTGGTGGGTTACACGGTCATAAATCTCGCGAGCCGGCGCCAATTGGTTCCCCTGTATGGGCGATCCATGGGTTAATGATGACGGGCTGGATATAACCAGGAGAGAGCATATGAGAAAAAGATTATCGATGTTTTTGGTCGCCGGACTAGCACTCGCCTTGAGTGCCGTTTCGGCGGAAGCGCAGCAACGTGGTGGTGTGCTTAAATTCGCGACGCCGAGCGTCAAGCCGGGGCTCGATCCCGCACGCACCAGGACAGGTGACGCATACATGCTGACGGCTATGATTTTCAGCAACTTGACCCGGATCAGTCACGAGCTGAGGGCGGAACCGCAGCTTGCCCATAAATGGGAAGCCAACAGCGACAGCACCGAGTGGACCTTCCATTTGCGGAAGGATGCCAAGTTTAGTAACGGTCGTACGGTAGTCGCGTCCGACGTAAAGTTCTCGATCGACCGAATTCTCGATCCGAAAACGGCTAGTAAGGGGCGTAAGTCGCTTGGCCCGATTAAGGAAATCGTTGCCAAGGATGACCACACGGTGTTGTTCAAACTGAAAGGTCCCTACGCCGATTTGGCATTGCAGCTGGGCAACACGTTCGCGCGGATCATTGCCAAGGAGAATCTGTCGGACATCTCCAACAAGCCGATTGGCAGCGGCCCTTTCATCCTTAAGGAATATGTGCCCGGCAATAAGGCCATCCTGGTGCGCAATCCAAATTATTTCGAGAAGGGTCTGCCCTACCTCGACGAGGTCCACCAGATTTACATCAAAGAATACGCGGCGCAGGTTTCGGCGCTGTCGACGGGTGAGATCGACATTATGTATTTCGCTCCATCGGAGATCATTGGCCAATTGAAGAAGGACCCCAACGTCGAGGTCAAGATCGTCTCGGCGCCGTCGTTCCAGCCACTGATCATGTGGGTGAACGAAACACCCTTCAAGGACGTTCGCGTGCGTCAGGCGTTGCGCTTTGCAGTTGATCGCAAGGCTATGATGGAAGCGGCCACGGGTGGTCTTGGCGTGCTTGGCAACGACACCCCGGTCAGTCCGTCGAACCCTTACTACAACAAGGCGTTGCCGCAACGGAGACAAGACGCCGCCAAGGCCAAAAAGCTGCTGGCCGAGGCCGGCTATCCGAACGGTATCGACATCACGCTTTACACCTCGACCCAGCGTCCCGGTCTCGAACCGGCCGCCGTCGTGGCCCAGCAGGTTGTGGCCTCCTCGGGTTTCCGCGTGAAAATCGAAAGCGTCGAAATCGCACGTCTCTACAAAGACATAATTCCCAAAGCGAAACCTATGGCAACTTCGCATAACAACTGGTTCGGGCGGCCGACCATCGATGAGAGCTTGACGCCGTTCTACTTCACAAAGAGCAATTGGAACTACACCGGGTATTCCAATCCGGAAGTCGACAAGTTGTTGGATCAGGCGAAGTCACTTACCGACTTCGCAGCTCGTAAGAAGCTGTACGACAAAGTACAGGAGATTCTCTACCATGAGGGTCCGGATGTCGTTCCGTACTTCAAAAACTATGTTTCGGCCATCCGCAAGGAGGTCAAGAACTACAAGCTGATCCCCGTGCAGTATGTCGATCTGCGCGAAACGTGGGTTGAGCGCTAAGCGCCCAACATTCTCGGTTGGGGCGGGTCCTTAGCGGATCCGCCCCAAAGCGAGCCGCGTCGACAAGGTTGAGAGATTATGCTGAAATATCTGATTCGGCGCATGGTGCTTCTCGCCATGACCCTCGTCGGTATCTCGGCCATGATCTTCCTCATCGTCCAGATTCTGCCCGGCGACGCGGCGGATCAGATCCTTGAGGCCTGGGTGGAAAGTGAGGGTGGCGCACATGACCAGCTGCGCGCTCAATTGGGCCTCGACCGTCCTTGGTACGAGCAATATTTCGGTTGGTTGTGGGATATTATGCACGGCGATCTGGGGCGTAGCTTCGCCATGGATGCGCCAATCGCGCCGATCCTTGTGGAACGCCTCGGTTTCTCGCTTCGCCTCGCAATTCCGGCCCTCCTCATCTCCGTCATGCTGAGCATAGTCCTCGGCGTCATCGCCGCGATCAGGCCTAACAGCTTCGTCGACAATGCCATCACTGTGATCACGCTCACTGGGGTCTCGGTGCCGGCGTTCGTCTCGGGCTCGCTGTTCATCCTGATCTTCGCCGCCTGGCTGCAGTGGCTGCCGTCAACCAGTTCGCTTTCGGAAGGCGAAGGCTTCTTCCATTGGGCCTATGTGTTGGCGATGCCGGTTGCAGTGTTGACACTGGAGTCCCTGGCCCACCTTACCCGCATCACTCGTTCCTCTATGATCGAGGTGCTGAAGACACCCTACGTGCGCACCGCCCGTCTCAAGGGACTGCCGAAGCGGCTGGTGATCTACAAGCATGCTTTGCGTAATGCCATGTTGCCGACGGTGACGGTGATTGCGTTTAACATCGGCTGGATGCTGGGCGGCGTTGTTTTAGTCGAGCAAGTGTTCAGCTACCCCGGTCTCGGTAGCCTCGTGCTGTTCTCCATTGAACAGCGTGACACGCCCCTCTTGCAGGCCAGCATGTTCTTCGTCGCCGCGGGGTACTGCGTCGCTAACCTGTTGGCCGACGTAGGTTACGTCCTACTCGACCCGCGCATCAGGTATTCATGAGAACGCAACAGATGAAAAGCCCAATTCGTCATGTCTGAAACGGCGGCCGTTAATGTGGGTCAGGCCGCGGCTTCGCGGGTAGTTAAACCGCCGCGTCTCGTACCGAAGAGCCTGATCGTGGGCGGTGCCATTGTGGGCATGTTCTTAGCCTTGGCGGTTATCGGCCCCTATATCACACCCTATCCGTTCGACAAGTTCCACTTTGGTTCGCGCCTGGCACCGCCGTCGGCCGACTTCTGGTGGGGCACCGACCGATACGGCCGCGACATCTTCAGTCGGGTCATTCATGGTACCAGCCTGACTGTCTTTATGGCCGGAACGGGCACAATCATTGGCGTTTCCTTCGGCCTCTTGATCGGCCTGTTCAGTGGCTATGTCGGCGGCTGGATTGACGAAATTCTAATGCGTCTCACCGACATCGCCATGTCGTTCCCCGGGCTCCTGTTGGCCATGCTTGTCGTTGCAGCCTTGGGCTCCAACGAAATCAACGCGGTGCTCAGCATCGGCATCGTCTTCACCCCCAAGGTGGCGCGCGTTGTGCGCAGCGCTACCCTCGGACTCCGCCACATTCAGTTCGTTGAAGCAGCCGAGGTGCGCGGCGAAACTAACAGCTTCATCATCTTCCGCGAAATCCTGCCAAATATATGGCCGCCGATCATTGTCGAAACCTGTATCCGCCTTAGCTACGCCGTACTTCTGGTTGTGGCGCTCAGTTACTTGGGGCTCGGTGCGCAACCGCCGGCACCTGACTGGGGCCTGATGATCGCCAAGGAACGCGCCTTTCTGGTCACCGGTCCCTGGGTCGTCCTTGCTCCCGCCGCTGCAATCGTCAGCCTGATCATTGGCGTTAACTTGCTGGGCGACGGCATGCGGGAATGGCTAGCGGCACGGAAGACGGCCGATGAATAAGGCCCCGTCACCGACTCCCGCACCTGCATCCGCATCGGTCCTCGAGGCAGGAGCGACCGATCGGCCAGTCCTGACCATCCGCGATATGCACATATCCTATTTTGCCCGCGGACAGGAGATCAAGGCGGTTCGCGGCATCAACCTGACCGTAAACGCCGGCGAGACCCTGGCGTTGGTGGGCGAGAGCGGTTCGGGCAAGAGCTCGGTCGCGTTCTCGACCATGCGCGGCCTCGATGCCGCCGGCCGGTTGATGCACGGTTCAATCCATTTTCATGAAACCGACCTTCTTAGCCTCGGTCCTCGCGAGTTACGATCAATCCAGGGCTCGCGCATCGCTATGGTCTACCAGGACCCCCAGACTGCGCTCAATCCGGCGTTCCGCATCGGTGAGCAGATCGCCGAAGTGGTCAACGAACACACCGCAGCGTCCGGCTGGCAAGCGCGCCAGCGTGTGTTGGATCTCTTGGACGAGGTTAACCTGCCGGACCCGGCTGGTGTTTATCTGCGCTATCCGCATGAACTTTCCGGCGGCCAGCAACAGCGGGTGCTTATTGCCATGGCCTTCGCCTGCAATCCGGAACTCTTAATTATGGACGAGCCGACTACCGGCCTCGACGTGACCACGGAGGCGCATATCCTCGATCTGGTCGCTAAGCTGAAGAAAACCCACGGCTCGGCCATACTCTACATCACCCATAACCTCGGAGTTGTGGCACGATTCTGCCATCGGGTGGCGGTCATGTACGCCGGCGAGATTGTTGAGGAAGGACTGGTATCACGCGTGTTTTCGAAGCCCGCCCACCCCTACACCCGCAGCCTGCTGACCTGCATCCCGCGGCTCGATCTCTCGAAGCGCGACCGCGCACTGAACGCCATCGAGGGGCGGCTTCCGAACCTTGCCGACCTGCCAGGCGGGTGTATCTTTGCGGCGCGCTGCAACGAGCGCCAGGATGCCTGCGAGAACACTTCGGTCACGCTCGATCCAGTAGGCGACGACGCTACCGATTTCGTGCGCTGCTTGCGCTGGCGGGAGATGCCGGAATTCCAGTTCGATCGCCATACCCGCGATGTTAACGCTATGCACACGGCCACGATCTTGGATACCCTCCTGGAGATCGAAAACCTGCGCTGCTATTACCAACTACGGCGCGGCATCAAAGAATTCGTCACCGGTGGCGCAGCCAAGTACGTACACGCCGTCGACGATGTCGATCTGGTGCTAGCACGCGGCCAGACCCTGGCCATCGTCGGCGAGAGTGGCTGCGGCAAGACAACGCTCGGGCGGACCGTCGTCGGCCTACAATCGGCGACGGCCGGAGATTTGGTCTTCGAAGGAAATCAACTGGCGGGAATAGCGCGTGCCCGGGAGCCCGATCTGCGCCGCCGCATCCAGATTATCTTCCAGAACCCCGATGCTACCCTGAACCCACAGAAATCCGTCGGCGAAACCATCCGTCGACCACTGGATCTATTCGGTTTGGTGTCTGCGGCCGAACAGAAAAACCGCGTCGCTGAGCTTTTGCAGAGTGTTAATCTGCCGCCGTCGTTTGCGCAACGTTATCCGCACGAACTTTCGGGGGGCGAGAAGCAACGTGTTGCCATCGCCCGGGCCTTCGCCGCCGAGCCGGAACTGATCGTCTGTGATGAACCGCTTTCGGCGCTCGACGTATCGGTGCAGGCGGCGATACTTAATCTGCTGGTCGATCTCCAAAAGACCTCGAAGACGGCCTACATGTTCATTTCGCACGACCTCTCGGTGGTCCGTTATCTCTCCGATCAGGTGGCGGTCATGTACATGGGGCGCCTGTGTGAAATCGGCACACCAGAAGAGGTCTTCGTGCCGCCCTACCATCCCTACACCGAAGCCCTGTTGTCGGCGATTTCGATACCGGACCCATCGATCGAGCAGGAGATCGTACGCCTCGAAGGACCGGTGCCGAGTCCTATCAATCTCGCATCTGGCTGCCGCTTCGCGTCACGCTGCCCGCGTAAGGTGGGCGAAATTTGCGAGCGCGAGGATCCACCGCTGTACCAGTTCGGCGACAACCACCGCCTCTACTGTCATATCCCGCGCGAGGACCTGGAGAAGATGCGCCCGGTCATCCGTTATGCCGGTGAGGAGATGGCGGTCGTCTGACGCCGCCCATCAGGACCACCATGTCAACCAACGCAGCATCAACCACCCGCAGCAAGCCATTCGACTGCCCCGCTGCCTGGAAGGCGACGGCTATCGCTGGCAAGGACAATATCGCCATCGACTTGACAACCCGCCATATCGAAGCCTTCGACAACGCGTTAACGCACCTCGAGACGCGAGAATGCCTCTCGCTGGAAGATATTGGCCGCGATGATTTCCTGCTTCCCGCCATTACCGACGATATCCGGGATTGGGTACACGAGATCGAACACGGGCGTGGTGTATTGATACTGCGGGGCTTTCCGGTTGAGCGCTTTACATTGGAGAAAATCGAACGTCTTTGGTTCGGCCTCGGTACCCATTTCGGTCGTGCTGTGTCGCAGAGTGTCATGGGCGACCTCGTGGGCCATGTAGTTGATGTCGCCGGCCCGGACAGTCGCCACCGCGCCTACCGCAACTCCTGCGAACTTCAGCTCCATACTGACCGTTGCGATACCGTCGGTATGTTCTGCTTGCAGAAAGCTTGGAAAGGAGGCCTGTCGAGCTACGCCAGCGCCCTTGCCGTGCACGACGAAATGCTGGCGACCCGTCCCGAACTCGTGGCCCCCCTTTGGCGAGGCTTCCACCTGCATCGTTTCGGCGAGCAGCTACCCGGCGAGCCCCCTTATTCGCCGGTCCGCATTCCCGTGTTCAGCGAGCGTGACGGCGTGACCACCGTGATCCTGTTGAGGGGCTACATCGATATGGCCGCCGATGAGTTTGACTTGTCCATAAACGACCTCGAATGGGAGGCCCTCAACACCTTCGCCGACATCGCCAACCGTCCGGAATTCCGACTCGACTTCACACTCGAACCAGGCGAGGCGATCTTGTTTAACAATTGCGTCATCTTGCACAAACGCACCGCCTTTGAGGATCACACGGAACCGGACCGCAAACGCCATCTGATGCGCCTGTGGCTGATGGATTGGGTTGGCCGACCCACCGACAGCGCGGTCGGCGTACACAAGGGCCCGGGCGGAATCCGCCCCCAGGAGGGCCGCATGCCGTACTATACCAACCGGTAATGAGTAACCGTCAGACGCTGGGATAAGGCAGGCTGTCCGGATCAATGACCTGGGTGACAAAACGTTCCATCTGGGGCTGGTAGGTCTCCCACAGGAACCGCAATTCCGCCAGCGGCGCGCGGTCAAATTCGACGCGGAGATCGACGAGCGGAAACTCCTGTTCGTGCACCACTAGCAGAGCTGCCGATTTGATTTGCTTGTATTCGCTGCCCGCGGCGAACCCGGCTTCCAGTGCCTGCACCAAGCGTTCCGCAAGATGGACGTCAGCTGACTTCTCGAAGGCGTCGACCATGTTCTTCGGAATTGCTTCATTACGGATGATGTTTCCGATGGCACAGCAGCCGTCGCCTTTGGAAGCGGCATGAATAGAGGTAATACGGTCTCCGTGATGAAAAGCAGTGCTACCGTTGCGATCAACGACGGCGAGTTGGCGCCAACCGATGGTCGGATTGTCGGCGACCAGGGCGTCGATAACCTCCGGCGCGCTGTTACCGTCCTCCAGCAGCGCGAGCCCCTTCGGACCGAGTCGATTGTCCGTCCGGTGTTGGGTCAGCACCGCACCGATGCCGGCTCTGGCGAACGGACAACGCGTGCCAACGTTCATGTTGGATGTCGTCACCGCGGCACCAAACATGCCGGTTCGCCTACACATGCCGACCAGTGAATACGTCATCGCAATGCCTCCTTACGAAAACGACGCGTCGCATTCCGCGAGTCCGATTGAGAGTTGTCATGCTAGATTAGCCTGAGCAGAATAAACGGCATAGGGAATAAGGCATGAGTATCACGCGATCCCTGGCGACGTGGATGGCCGAAAGCGGTCCGCTGGCCACGGGCACCGCCCTCGGGTTGGCGCGCAACGCCATGATCGATATCGTTGGATGTATGGTCGCCGGCGGCCCGGACGAGGCGACTAGACGTGCCCTCGACGCCGTTCGCGATCTTGGAGCCGGCCCCGCTTCGATTGTTGGGTGCGTTGAGCCTCTCACCGCCCCCTACGCCGCGCTGGTCAATGGCACCGCTGCTCATGCTCTCGACTTTGATGACAACTACCATGGAAACTGCGGTCATGCGACGGCGGTACTGGCCCCGGCGCTACTGGCGCTTGGCGAGGAACGTGGGGCCAGCGGCGTTGCCGTGCTCGATGCATACATCGCCGGCCTGGAGGCCATGCTGGTCATTGGCGCAGGTGTCAATATCGCCCACTACGAAAAGGGTTGGCACACGACCAGCACTATTGGTGTTATTGGTGCGGCCGGTGCTGCAGCACGGCTGTTGGGACTCGATGCCGACGGCATTCAGCGTGCCCTCAGCCTCGGGTTCAGTCACGCCTCGGGTTCCAAGCTACAGTTCGGCACCATGGCCAAGCCGCTCCATGCGGGCATGGCGGCCAAGAACGCCCTGATGGCGGTCCGCTATGCCAAGGCCGGGTTGAGCACCGTCGACGAACCGCTTGAGGAGCGGTGGGGATTCCGCGACCTTTATGTAGGGTTCGACGCCTCGCTCGGCTACGCCAATTCGGCCGACCTTCTTGGTCCGCCGCTGGCTATCGAGCAATACGGCCTTAAGGTCAAGATCCATCCGGACTGCGCCAGCACGCATTGTGCAATCGACGGCGTGCTCGCCTTGATGGCTGAACATAGCCTGTGCGCGGACGACATCGACATGGTGGAGACAGTGGTCAATAAGATCAGCTACGACAACCTGATGTTTCCAGATCCGGTGTCTGAGATGGAGGCCCGGTTCAG
Source organism: Alphaproteobacteria bacterium MarineAlpha3_Bin4 (assembly GCA_002938045.1). Taxonomy (GTDB): domain Bacteria; phylum Pseudomonadota; class Alphaproteobacteria; order Rhodospirillales; family Casp-alpha2; genus PTLJ01. The sequence continues at coordinate 6,691 of PTLJ01000003.1, read as the reverse complement.
CATGCAGTACGGCGTTGCCCTCGCCATTACCAAGGGCGCGCTTAAGCTGGCTGACTTCCGCCCCGAAGCGATTGCCGATGAAGCCGTGCGGGCGTGGTTGCCGCGCGTTAAAATGACGCTCAGCCCATCCGACGATCCGCTCCCAACCGTTGACAACGGTCGCGAACCGGCGAAGGTATTTATTCGCACCAAGGACGGGCGTGACTTCGATATCTTCATGCAGCGTGCCAAGGGCGTCCTGCAGAACCCGCTCACTGACGACGAGATATGGTCCAAGTTCGGCGATTGCATCGAAAAGATCATAGATCCTGCCAAGGCCGACGATATCCGGTCCCACCTAGAAATGTTCGAAACACTCGATGATATCGGCGATTTGATGCGGCTTTTGCGTGCCGAGTTCTAACCGCCAGGACATACCGCAACATCAGAACTCTCACCCGAGGCGAAAAACCGTTGGCGCCGCCAATTGTGCTAGTTCTGGATCACCGCATCGACGTCGATCTCGACCAGAATGCGCGGGCTGGCAAAGCCGTCAACAATGAGGCCGGTGCCGCAGGGATGCACGCCCTTGAGATGCCGACCGACCGCCTGGTAGACCGATTCGCGATGGCCGCGATGCAAGATGTAGGTCGATATTTTGCAGATGTCGTCGAGCGAGGCGCCAGCTTCTTGCAACAAGGTCGTGATATTCTTCATCGCCTGGTCGGCCTGGGCACTGGCATCACCATTGCCGACAAACTCTCCGTCGAGGCTGGTACCGGTTTGGCCACGCAAATAGATACGGTCGCCGGCGCGTACCGCTTTGCAGAATCTACTGCCCAGCTTCTGACCGTCCTTGTAGGCATCGTCGGTGTGAAACTTTCGGAAGCGCTCATGCGGCCTGCCCTTGGAGAGAGTGATTGCCATATCGATCTCAAACAGAATCTCGGGCCGTGCGAAGCCCCGCATGATGAGGCCCGTGGAGCAGGGGTGGGTATCGCCGAAGTGCTTGCCGATGACCTGATATATGGGTTCCCGGTAGGCTCGGTCGGCGATGTAGATGCGGGTTTTGCAAACATCGTCGAAACTCGAACCCGCCTCCTCCAACAGTTTGCGGGCGTTCTTCATTGCTTGATCGGCTTGGGCCATCGCGTCCTCAGTCGCGAAGCCAGGACCATACATTTTGGAACCGTCCAGTTCGCAGCCGGTTTGGCCGCGTAGGTAGATTTCGTCGCCCGTGTTGATGACCATGCAGGAATCTCGATCAATGCTGGTCTGTCCGAACATATCGCCAGTGTTAAATAAACGAAATAATTTGTGCCTGCCTTGCTTGGGGATCACCGCTTCTAGGTCGATCTCGACCTTCATCTCCGGCATAGCTAGGCCCTTGACGATAAGGCCGGTGGCGACGGTGGGGGTGCCTTTCAGGTGCAGGCCGACGGTGTTGTAGACGCCGGTCCGATAAGCTGGGTCGGTCAGATAGGTCGTCACCTTACAAACGTGATCGAGGCTCGATCCAGCCTCCTCCAGCAAGACTTTAGCATTCGCCATGGCCTGATCGGCCTGCGTTGCCGCGTCGTTGGGATCGACCATTCGCTGGTCAAGGTCGAGGCCGGTCTGTCCGCGCAGGAAGATCCGGTTGTCGGCCTTGACGGTCATACACATGTCGTTGTTGAGCGTGCCGCCAGGATAGACATCCCGGGTATTAAACTTGCGGAACCGTTCAAGCTTCATAGTCATATCGCCTTGTTTCCAATTAATAATTTTACACTATCACGATCTACCGTGGGACGAAAACTACGGCACCATGTATCATTCCTGCATGACCGCGCAAGATCACGCCACCGGGCCGAGTTTGACTCTTATGTTAGTCATGCTCGGCATCATAGGTCCGTTCGCCCTCCAGGTTTTCCTACCGTCGATGCCAGGTTTGGTCGAGGAGTTTGGCGCTAGTCATGGCGAGGTCCAGCTGACGATCAGTCTTTATGTGGCCGCTTTTGCGTTCGCGCAACTGGGCTACGGGTCACTCTCCGACCGCTTCGGGCGGCGGCGGATCATTCTGGTGGGGCTCGCCATCTATGTCATCGCGCCGCTCATTTGCGCCACGGCGGAGAGCATCGAAATACTGGCGACAGGACGAGCGCTGCAGGCCCTCGGTAGCTGTGCTGGCCTCATGTTCGCCCGCGTCATCGCCCGCGATCTCTACGGACGCAACCGTGCCGCCGGCGTCATTGGCTTCGTCACCATGATAACGGCACTGGTTGGCTCAGCCACACCAATTTTGGGTGGCTGGATCGACGTTTTTATTGGTTGGCGTGCAAACTTCTGGATTACTTCGGCGCTCGGACTAGTAGTCTTTTCCGTTACCCTTCTTTGGCTTCCGGAGACCCGGCCCGAAAACTCTGTTGAGAACGTCGTCGCGACCTTTAGGCGTGGCTTCCAACTTTTACGCTCACCAGTGTTCGTGGGCTATGCCGGTCACGGCACGTGCACGCTGTCCGCTTGGTACGCCATGGTGGCCGGGCTGCCTTTCGTCATGGTTGATGCGTTGGACCAACCGACGACGGCCTACGGTCTCTATTTTCCGTTCTTGTCGCTAGGCTACATGGCCGGCAACATGGTCACAGCACGGGTCGCCGAAAGCTGGGGCATTCATCGTCTGATTACCGGTGGCATCGGACTGGCGCTGTTCGCTTGCCCCTTGATGGTGATGTGGTGCTTAGTTCTGACGCCTGCTCCTGTGGCGTTGTTCCTGCCCATGGGCTTGATCTCGTTTGGCCACGGCATGAGCCAGCCGGCTGCCACGTCCGGTGCCATTGGCGTCAATCCAGCACTGGCTGGCAGCGCTGCCGGCTTTATGGGATTTGGACAGTGGCTGATCGCCGCCGTCACAGCGCAAGTGGTGGGCATGATCCAGAATGGTACAGTCTGGCCAACCATGGTCGTCGTTATCGGTTTTACCGTGCTGTCGGGCGTCAGTTATTTGCTCGCCCGATGGGGCGATGCGAGAGCCCCGAACACCAGTTCGCGGCTGACTCCGTAGATTTCAGCAAGAGAACAGGGGAGGTTGATTATGGCCGACGAAGACGCAGGAGACAGCCTGCTGATTACGGGCGCGACAGTTCTGACTCTCGACGACAAACGGGAAATCATTGACAACGGCGCTATCGCCATTAAGGGCGATCGCATTGCCGGCGTTGGCTTGAGCAATGATCTCCGCCGCCGCTTTCCCGAAATGGAGACCTTGGACGCCACAGGCAAGGCAGTGATGCCAGGCTTCATCAATTCGCACACCCATGCGGTACTGCTGGTGCTGCGCGGTACCGTTGAGGACATGTCGGGCGATGCCATCTTCGGCTACATGACGCCGATCAGTTTCGCTATGTCCGACACGGAACGCCGCGCCCTGGCACGCCTCGGTTGCCTGGAGGCCATCCGTTCCGGTACGACGACAATGGTGGAACCCTTTCGCTTCATCACCGGCTATGCCCAGGGTATGGTCGAGACCGGCATTCGATTATGGCTGAGCGAGAACGGCGCCGACGCGCTGACGCTGAAAATTCGCCACGGGATCTACGAATACGACCGTGCCTTCGGCGAGGAGTTTTTGGAGCGCATCGTCACCATGGTCGAGCAATTCCATGATACGCAAGACGGCCGCGTACAGTGCCAGATGGCGGCCCACGCGCCGGATGTTTGCTCGCCCTGGATGCTGGGACAATTGAACGATCTGGCGCGCAAGCACAACCTTACCCGCACCGTCCACCTGGCCCAGAGCCCGGGCGAGGTCAAGCAAGTACGCGTCGCATACGACCGCACGCCGGCAGAATATCTTCGCGACAACGACTGGCTAGGATCGGATGTCGTGGCGGCCCATTGGACCTATTGCACCGACGCGGATATTGAACTGTTGGCTGAGTATGGCGTTCACATGGCGCACTGCCCGGCCAACAGTTCACGCCGCGGTCCGCACCAGGTCCGCATTGGGCGCATCCTGGACGCCGGCGTCAATGTCGTCCTTGGTACCGACAATATGACCGAGGATATGTTTGAGGCGCTCAAGATCGGCTCCATCATCCATCGTGGCGGACTCGGCGGAAAACACGAAGGTGGTGGCGTCGACCCCACCCCCCAGGCAACCCTTGATGCGGCGACGCGGAACGGTGCGCGCGCTCTTGGACGGGAAGCTGACCTGGGTTCGCTGGAAGTGGGCAAGAAGGCGGACCTGACCATCCTGGACCTCAATCAGGCGTACCTTCGCCCGATCATCAACCTAGTGTCCAGCATCGTCCACTACGGCAATCCGGGTGCCGTGGAATCGGTCATGATAGATGGCCGCTTCGTTATGCGCGACGGCAGGGTGTTGACTATGGACGAGAACGCGGTAATCGCAGAGGCTCAGGAGGCGGCTGTCGCCGCCTGGCACCAACTCAACCATACGTCGGCGGACATCGATCTACCGCCCGGCCTCAGATGAAACGATGGAAGTGAGCGTGTCTTCAAGCTCAATTGGGCAGCTAATTCAGTCAGGACAGAATTCGGGCGCCGAAGTTCCGCGTGGTATCGACTTCCGGTTCCAGACGGTGGAGCGGCTTTGCGAATGCAGAGAGTTCACGAGTTAGGAATTCACCCGAGCCAGGTTCCACAAGAAGCTCTCCTTCGTCGACGACCAAGCGACCACGGTTGATTACCGTCACGGGCCAGCCTTTCAGCAACATTCCTTCGTAAGGTGAGTAACCAGCCCGATCATGGAGGTTTTTCCAAGCCACAGTTCGTTCCTCCTCCGGATCCCAAATAGCGAAGTCTGCATCCGCGCCGACGGCAATGGTGCCCTTGCGTGGGAATAAGCCGTACAACCGAGCAGCATTGGTCGAGGTCAAGGCGACAAACTGATGAATATCGATGCGCCCATTTCCAACACCTTCAGAAAACAATAGTGGCAAGCGCAATTCGATACCCGGCACACCATTGGCAATCTTGGTAAATGGCGGATTTGGCCCGGCGAATAGCTTACCCTTGTCATCAAAACTATATGGGGCATGGTCTGAGGAGAACACCTGGAAGGTACCGTTCTGCAGCCCCCGCCAGATGGCCTCTTGGGCTGCGGTGTCTCGCGGTGGTGGACTACAACAGAACATCGCCCCGTCCATACCCCCCTTGTCAAGATCTTCAGCGGTCAAAAATAGGTATTGCGGACACGTTTCACCATACACCTTAAAACCTAAATCCTGAGCGCGGCGAATTTCGTCCATCGCCTCTTCGGAAGAGACATGGACAATGAGGATAGGCGTATCAACTAGTCGAGAAAGAGCGATGGCCCGATGGGTTGCCTCTCCTTCACCAATTCGGCTGTGACTAACAGCGTGGTATTTGGGTGCACTGTTACCACCGTCCATGAGCCTGTCAGTCAACCAGTGAATTATCTCGTGGTTTTCCGCATGTATCATCACCATGGCGCCCTCGCGACGAGCCATGGCCAAAATATCGAGCATCTGATAGTCGTCGAGGCGCAGTCGATCGTAAGTCATGTAAACCTTGAAAGAAGTAAGGCCCGACTTGACTAGCGCCGGAAGTTCTTGTCCCAGAACTTCTGGTGTCGGGTCGGAAATGATCAGATGAAAGCCATAGTCAATTACCGCCTTGGGGACAGCGCAGGCGTGGTAGTCCTCCACCACCTGCCGGAGGGAGTCCCCACGGTGCTGGGCAGCAAACGGAATGACCGTTGTGTTACCGCCAAACGCCGCAGATATGGTTGCGCTCTCGAAATCGTCGGAGGTCATCAAACCGAAGGCGGACTTCTGTTCGATGTGACAGTGGCCTTCGATGCCACCTGGCAAAACCAGTTTGCCGGCGGCGTCAATATTTCGGGTGGCCGGACCGAGATTTTTGGCCAGCGCCACAATTTCTCCGTCCTTGACGCCGATATCGCAGTCCATTTTCGATGACGCTGTAATAATGGTCCCGCAGCGGATTGCCAGGTCGTACTCGGTCATCCTTCCTCCCTCCATCTCCTCAATCTTTATTAAGACGCCACCGTAGCGCCGTACCACCGGGGAATATGATAGGCTTGGTCCGCCAAACCGATACAAATTTTCGAAACCATGTCTTCTGGTATTTGGGCCAAGATCCGTGCCTTGGCGTTTGCCGCCAATAGCCGGTTGATAGTGTTCTCCGCTTCACGGCAAAGTTTTGCATTCTCTATCCTGGTAAATTGGCGAAGTTTGAGCATGAATTCTCTATTGTCCATAACGCTCTCGACGGCACTGCTGTCCTCTGTATGGACAATCTGGTTCACCGAATTATTGAACGGCACGAAGTTGATGTTGGAGTGGTCGAGCCGGTCTGCATGACAGCATAGAAAAAATTGGCAGCTTAAGGTTCATCACCTATAATCCTAACAAATATCCTCTTTGAAATTCTTAATTCGACATAATACCAAAATATGACCGAAATTGCGCAGTGCAGGGAAACCCGTTAATAAATTTGCACAAGCAAAAGTTGTAACAATTAGCTAGTCGGCTGCGATAGGAGCCTCGATCATGTCCAGAATTATTCATGTCGGTGCAGCACAATTGGGGCCATTGCAGAAATCCGATACCCGGGAGTTCGCCGTTGACCGAATGCTCGAATTGCTGGATCAAGCTAATGATCGTGGTTGCAATCTCGTTGTGTTCCCCGAACTCGCGCTTACGACGTTCTTTCCCCGCTGGAA
>PTLJ01000029.1 GCA_002938045.1 Alphaproteobacteria bacterium MarineAlpha3_Bin4 | reverse complement strand
GGCGGACCTGATATTGGCACCCCGTGAGGCCGTTGCCGTTGCCCGGTTTTTAAAACTTTTCAACAGTATGGTTTGACTTACCACAACGATTTTTTCATTTTCCAGTGAGGGGCGAGTGTTCGGAAACGTTCGACAACCCGGGAGACTCTCAGCTAAACATTGCCCGGTTAGCAACAAGTCGGAGCGTGGTGCTATGCGCTAGAAACGAAGTGACAGAGCGCGGGTTTTGCCGGTCTCGCGAAGAGGCTACGAGTAAAAGATGTCGAAAACGATCCTGATTGTCGAAGACAACGATCTCAACATGAAGCTGCTCAACGACCTGCTTCAGGCCCATGGCTACAGCACGCTGCAAACCATGGATGGTCGCGATGTAATCAAGATAGCCCGTGAACACAATCCCGATCTTATCTTGATGGATATTCAACTTCCGGAGATATCCGGCCTCGAGGTTACAAAGATGCTGAAGGCCGACGATGACCTCAAGAGTATCCCGGTCATCGCCGTGACCGCGTTCGCCATGAAAGGCGACGAGGAAAAGATCCGCGAGGGCGGCTGCGAGGGCTATATCGCCAAACCGATCTCTGTCCCGACTTTCCTGGACACTATCTCCAAGTTCCTAGATTAGCGCGTTTTTGTTTCCGACATGGGCAGCAAAAAAGGCCGGGCGGGTGTCCGGCCTTTTGTCATGGCTGTCATTACGGGCGCTGGCGAACCCCGCAGTCGGCTATTTGATTTTTGCTTCCTTGAACAAAACGTGTTGGCGCACGACTGGGTCGTATTTTCGGAACTCCAGCTTTGCCGTAGTGTTACGGGGGTTCTTCTTAGTCACGTAGTAGAAGCCTGTATCGGCGGTGCTGACCAACTTGATGAGGATCGTGGTTGGCTTTGCCATTGTCTTAATATCTACTCACGTCGAAATTCGGGAATCGTATGCGCGGCGCACCATACAGGGCACATCTGTGGTGTCAAGAGTTAGCGCCTCAGTTGCGCGCTTGGTTGGTCGCCACGCTTAAATCAAGGACGCGGTCGTAAAGCGCCGCATCGCCGAGGATGTACTGCGCGGCGCGCGCTTCGACGTCCTGGCGCCGCCGCTGAGAGGGGCACGATTCGCGCAGTTCCTGACGCCGGGCTTCCTCCTGCATGCCTGGCGTGCGCCACGATTCCAGCGTCGCCTTAATTTCCAGCCGGTCGGCTATTGCACTGGCGATCAGGCTGCCGATATCGCCTTCATGGTCGCTTGTGCAGATCGCCGGGCGGACACCGAGGCCATGCAGTGTATACCCGGACGGCGCCACCAGCCGCGACCAGGTCAAGGTTATCTCGCCGTCGTTGGGAAGCCGAATCACCGTCTGCACGGTACCCTTTCCGAACGACGTCGTGCCGATGACGATAGCGCGGTTTCGGTCCTGCAGCGCGGCGGCGACGATCTCCGATGCCGACGCAGATTGGCCGTCGATAAGGACGATCACGGGCGCGCCGCCCGTGAAGTCCCGGCCGCCGGCTTCGTAGTGGTTAAGACTGTCCGGGTGGCGGCCGTGGGTGGTGATGATATGGCCCTGAGTCAACAGCAGATTAGCCAGCTTGACCGACTGCTTCAGGAGGCCGCCCGGGTTCCCGCGCAAATCGATCACCAGTCCCCTGAGCAATTTGCCGTCCTGCTTAGCCTTTTCCAGTTCGGCGGCGACGGAATCGCTGGTTCCCTGGTTGAAGTTGGACACCTTGAGGAACAGGATGCCGTTCTCCAGTTTGGCGGTGACTGTGGTTGGAATGATATGGGTACGTTTGATCTCGAACTGCCGCGCTACGTTCTTGTCTAGCCGCAAGACCATCAGCTGGACCTTGGTATGGGTCGGGCCACGCATTCGGGAGACCACCTCGTTGGCATCCAGGCCCTTGAGTGCGATCCGGTCGATGTGGGTGATCACGTCGTTCCTCATCAGACCGGCGCGCTGGGCCGGCGTCCCCGGCATGACGTCGCTCACAGTGGCGGCCCCATTCTCGAACTTGAAGCGGATGCCAATACCACCAAAACCGTCGCGCTTGGCACGGTTCTTCATGGCCTCCGCCGCGCCGGCGTAGCGCGAGAAAATATCGAGGTTGGATAACACGCCGTCGAACACGACTTCATAGATGCGCTCGCTGTCTGTCGATTGCATCTCCGACGATTGACGATGTGTGTGCTTGGCAAATTCTGCCGTCAACGCCGCCCATCCGCGAATGTTGTCAACCGCCGGCGCTGGTTTGCGCGCCAAGTCGGTGCCGTCAACGGCGAAGGTGACGAAGCCCGAACCGCGGCGAAGCGTGATCGCCGGGTCGATGGCGCCGAACCCACGCAGCCCGTCCATCGCTACATTCTCAACGGTAGTCGAGTAGATATATTTCTCGGTAATGCTGGTATAGCCGGCGGTGAACACCTCCTCGAGCTCCGAAACGGAGACCTGCTGTAACGCCGTCTCGGCCGACCGCTCGGGCATTGCGCAGGCGGACAGAACCAGCGCCAGTGCTACGACAAAGACATCCAGGTTGTGGCGCTGAGACTGTTTCATGGGCCAATTGTCCGCTATTTTCCCTCGCCCGTCACCCGTTTGCGAAGATTGGATGCCCGGGGCACCTGAGCGGCCGGTTCAGCGCCTCGGGCCCCGCGCGCTCGGGATACGTCGGCCGCGGTGCCTGGCGGGTGCCGGTTCGTTGCCGCCGAGGACGCCGAAGATCATGCTGCCGGAAAGGGGGTTGACCTCCGTCAACATCACTTCGACCGCCTGACCGAGGCGGAATTCTCGGCCCGTGCGCCGGCCTGTGAGGAGGTGCAGGCCCTCGTCGTGGTCGTAATAATCGTCGGACAGGGATCGAAGCGGGACCAAGCCGTCAGCGCCGGTCTCGTCCAGGGTCACGAACAGGCCGAAGTGGGTGACGCCGTTGATGCGCCCGGCGAAGACTGCGCCGATCCGATCGGCCAGGTACTGCGCTGAAAAGCGGTCGATCGCATCGCGCTCGGCCGCCACAGCGCGGCGCTCGGTCATCGACAGGTGCTCGCCGGCCTCTGCCAAGTCTGGCGGCGGAACACCGGGACCGTTGGCGCCGAGCTTGAGCGCGTCGATCAGCGCCCGGTGGACTATGAGGTCCGGGTAGCGCCGGATCGGCGACGTGAAATGGCAATAGCGCCTGAGGCCGAGGCCGAAGTGGCCGATGTTGTCGGGGCCGTATTCAGCTTGGGCCTGGCTGCGCAGCACGATCAGGTTGACCATGTGCGCGTGGGGCGTGTTGGCGGCCTTGCTGAGGATCTGGTTGAACTGCGATGGCTTGATGACCTGGCCGCGGGCGAACCGGAGGTTGATCGAGCGCAGCACCTGGACCAGGGTGTTGAACTTCTCTGCCCCCGGCTGATCGTGGATGCGGTACATGCAAGGCGCGTGGTGTTTTTCCAGGGTCTCGGCCGCGGCGACGTTGGCGGTAATCATGAACTCCTCGATCAGCTTGTGGGAAACCAGGCGCTCGCGTTCGCTGATCCCGGTTACCGTTCCGTCGTCGGCCAGCTCGACCCGCCGCTCGGGGATCTCCAGCTCCAGTGTGCCGCGTTTGGTGCGCTGGCGGGCGAGCGCTTCGTAGGCGCCGTAAAGCGACGCGATCAACCCTTGCGGTAGCGCCGTCGTCGTATCATCGGCACGGCCGTCCATAGCCGCCTGGATCTGGCTGTAGGTTAGGCGCGCGGCTGAACATATAACGGCGCGGCTGAACCTGTGGCGCCGTAGCCGACCACTCGAGTCAATCCACAGATGCACCGCCAGGCACGGCCTGTCCTTTGCCGGCACCAGCGAACACCAGCCGTTAGACAGCGCTTCGGGCAGCATCGGTATCACTCGGTCGGGGAAATAGACCGACGTCCCGCGTTGATAGGCGGCACGGTCGAGGGCGTCGCCCGGGCGCACATACCACGCGACGTCGGCGATCGCGACGATGATGTGCCAGCCGCCGGTGCTCTTCGGATCGTCGTCGGCCTCGGCCCAGACGGCGTCATCGAAATCGCGCGCGTCAGCGCTGTCGATGGTAACCAGCGGTAACCCGCGCAGATCCTCGCGGTCCTCGGCCGGTGCCGGGCCTGCGGCCTCGGCTTGGTCGACGGCGTCGGCTGGGAAATCGATCGGCACGTCATGCTCGTACAGCGCGATCAGGCTTAGCGCGCGCGGCCCTTGCGCCGAGTTGAGGCGCTCGACGACGCGAGCCTGGGGAAGACCGTATCGGCGTCCCGGCACGACCTCGGCGCGGATCAGATCGCCCGGCCGGGCCCCCATGCTGTCGCCGGTGCGGACGACAAATTCGCTTTTGGCACGCCGGTCGGTGGGGCAGATCCGGCCCGTTCCACCGACCAAGCCGAACACACCGAGCACGCGCGCTGGTGTCGTACTCAGGCGCCGAATTGTCTTCGCCGTATAGGTGTTTTCGTCGCCTTTCGTGAGCCGAGCCAAGATGCGGTCGCCTGGCGCCAGCGCTGGGTGGCCGCTTTTTTGGGCCACCAGATAGATGATGGGCGGCTCGACTGCTTTGTCCCAATTCTCCGGCCGCGCCAGCAGCTCGCCGTCCGGGTCGATGCCCGTCACCGACAGCACTGCGACCTCGGGCAGCCGGCCGGGCTCCGAATACCGTCTGCGGCGGCCCTTCTGCAGGGTACCGTCGAGTTCCAGTTTACGCAGCAACTGCTGGAGATCGCGTTTCTGCTCGGCGTCAAGCCGGAAAGCGCGGGCGATTTCGCGCTTGCCTACCTTGCGCGGGCTCTCCCAGATGAACTCGACGACTGCCTTGCTACTGGGAAAGGGAGAGGGCTTGCGGGGTGAGAGGGCCAAGGGCTTCCTTGCCGGCGGCGCTAACCGTTGGCCGCCTTCGCTTGCTTGGCGGTTTTGCGCTTGCCTGTCTTGCGCCTGGCACCCTTGCCACCTTTGGCCGCCTTGGCGTCGAGCAATTCGATCGCCTGTTCGAGTGTGATGCTATCTTTGTCCAGGTGCTTGGGTAGGGTCGCCATCAGTTTGCCGTGTTGAACGTAGGCCCCCCAGCGGCCCTGGCGCTGGGTTACCGGTTTGTTGTCCTTGGGATGTGCGCCGAGCTCGCGCGGCGGGTCTTTGCGAGGTGCGTTCGCCAGCAGGTGCACCGCCCTGTTAAGTCCTATGGTAAGAACGTCGTCGTCGCCCTTAAGTGAGACGTAGGTACCACCAAGCTTAATATAGGGACCGAAGCGACCGATCGCGGCGGAGATCATCTCGCCTGTGTCCGGTTCGGGTCCGACCTCGCGCGGAAGCGAAAGCAAAGCCATTGCCTTCTCCAGATCGATCGCCGCCGGGTTCATACTCTTGGCTAGTGACGAACGCTTTGGCTTGATCTTCTTCTTGCCACTGCCTTCGACCTCGCCTAGCTGCACATAGAAGCCGTAGGGTCCCTTGCGCAGCGTCACCGCCAGCCCGGTTTCGGGGTCGCTGCCCAGTTCGAGTGGACCGGCGTCGGCGACGCCGGTCGCGAGTTCGTCACCGTCGGTAACGACCAACGCCTTGGTGTAGCGGCAGTCGGGATAATGGGAGCAGCCGATGAAGGCGCCGAACTTGCCGAGTTTAAGGTTCAGCCGTCCATCTTCGCAGGCAGGGCATTTGCGGGGGTCGGCGCCGTTCTCACCCTGGCGGAAGAAATGTGGGCCGAGCAACTCGTCGAGCTTGTCGAGAACTTCTGAGACACGCAGCTCGTGGGTGTTGTCGACGGCTTCCTTGAAGGCGGTCCAGAAATCCCTGAGCACGATCTTCCAGTTGATGCGTCCGCCGGAGATGTCGTCGAGTTTATCCTCCAACTCGGCAGTGAAGTTATACTCGACGTAGCGTGAGAAGAAGCTCTCCAGGAACGCGGTGACGATACGACCTCTGTCGTTAGGGATGAAGCGGCGCTGCTCCAAGGTCACGTAGTTGCGATCTTGCAGCACCGAGAGAATGCTAGCGTAGGTCGAGGGCCGTCCGATGCCGAGTTCCTCTAATATCTTGACCAAGCTGGCCTCGGAATAGCGCGGCGGCGGTTGGGTAAAATGTTGCTCCGGTTCGACTGTCTTCCTATCGAGGCTTTGGCTCTCACGCATCTCGGGTAGGATTCGGTCCTCACCGCCGCGCTTGGCGTCGCCATCATCGCGTCCCTCTTGGTAAACTCGGAAAAAGCCGTCGAAGGCGACTACAGAGCCGGTCGCGCGCAGCGTCACGCGGCGGTCTCCGGAACCGATGTCGACCGCGACCTGGTCAAGGACTGCGGATTCCATCTGACTGGCAATAGTTCGCCGCCAGATCAGGCCGTAAAGCGCCAACTGCTCACTATCAAGGTGTCCGGCGATATCGTCGGGACGTCGGAAGACATCGGTCGGGCGGATCGCCTCGTGCGCTTCCTGAGCGTTCTTGGCCTTACTCTTGTAATTGCGCGGTGAACCCGGAACGTAGGTGTCATCGTACTCGCTACCTATCAGCGAGCGGCAAGCAGCGATCGCCTCGCCGGCCATCTGTACGCCGTCAGTTCTCATGTAGGTAATTAAGCCGACGGCCTCACCGCCGATGTTGATGCCCTCGTAGAGCTTCTGCGCCACTTGCATGGTCCGCTTGGCGCTCATCCTGAGCTTGCGCGAGGCCTCTTGCTGCAGGGTCGAGGTGGTGAACGGCGCAGACGGGTGGCGCCGGGCTTGCTTCTTCTCGACCCGGGCGACGGCAAATTCACGAGCCTCGATTTCGGCTACCGCGTGAGTCGCGGCAGCTTCGTTGGTGAGCGACATCTTGTCGAGCTTGTCGCCGTCGAGTTGGGTCAGCAACGCCTCGACCTCATCCCCATCGGAGGTCTGGAAAACCCCCTTGACAGACCAGTACTCCTCGACCTTGAAGTTCTCAATCTCGGTCTCGCGTTCGCAGATCAGCCGTAGTGCAATCGATTGCACGCGTCCGGCAGAGCGGCTACCCGGCAATTTGCGCCACAGCACCGGCGACAAGGTGAAGCCGACCAAGTAATCGAGTGCGCGCCGCGCCAGGTAGGCTTCGACAAGTTCGTTATCCAGGTCGCGGGGATCGGAGAACGCGTTGAGGACCGCATCGCGGGTGATCTCGTTGAAAACTACCCGCTTGACTTCGACTTCGTCGAGCGCCTTACGCCGGTTGAGTTCCTGACAGACGTGCCAGGAAATACCCTCGCCCTCGCGATCCGGGTCGGTGGCGAGATAAAGGTGATCAGCGTCCTTCAACGCCTTGACGATGGCGTCGATGTTTTTCTTCGCCTCGGCTTTGATCTCCCAATCCATGGCGAAGTCGTCTTCCGGTCGGACGGAGCCGTCCTTTTCCGGCAGATCGCGAACGTGACCAACGGTGGCCAGCACGGTGTAGTTGCTGCCCAGATACTTATTGATGGTCTTGGCCTTGGAAGGGGATTCGACGATGACGACGTTGCTCATGGGTGACCGACAAAGTCCTTTGCTCAACGGGGTTGCGTTCTTGCCTCGGCGCTGCGTTGAATCCGCCGATCCCGTTAAGGGCGGGTTGGCGACCGCCGGGGAAGGGGAGAATTGGCAGGTGATGTTGGTTTCGTCAACCAAAGACGATCAATTGGCCAACGATTTTTTGCGCTACCGTGTCGAATTCGACTCCCCAGCCGGCACTCGCGACGCCCGGATCTTGTTTTTTTTGTGCTGGCATCAACCGTTTCATCGGCGCCGGAGACCGGTTAGCGGCTGGCTTGCTGGTTGGAATCGGGGTTCGGCGGCGGCGGGATTTGCCCAATCTTAGTTTCCTGGCCTCGCAGCAAGCGGAGGATATTTTTGTGGTGGCGGATGACCGACAGCACGCCCAGCGCCGCGGCCATGGTGGCGACGGCGCTGTTGGCGAAGGTCCAGCCGTAGAGCGGCGCGAAGGCTAAAGCGCCTAGGGCGGCCAGAGACGAATATCGGAAAGTGCCGGCGATGAGCATCCAAGTGGCGCAGGCGGCAACGCCCATCGGCCAGGATACGGCTAACAGCACTCCGAGCGTCGTCGCTACGCCCTTGCCGCCTCGAAACTTGAGCCAAACCGGAAAGTTGTGGCCAAATACGGCGGCAAATCCGGCGATCATACCGGCGTTTGCGTCACCGGCCCAGGCCAGCACCAGGGTGGCCACTGCCCCCTTTCCGGCATCCAGGATCAAAGTCAGCGCGGCTAAGGCCTTGTGGCCGGTTCTGAGCACGTTGGTGGCGCCGATGTTGCCGGAGCCGATGTCGCGGATATCGCCTAACCCGGCTAGGCGCGTCAGCACTAGGCCGAACGGGATCGCCCCCAGCAGATAGCCGACCGGTAAGGCGGCGGCATGGAGCAGGCCCAGTCCGGCGAAGCCGCCGTCCATGCTCAGTCTTCCAATTGGTAAATGTTGCGTCCGTCGACGACCGTTCTTAATACGGTTCCCTGCACCGGGCGTCGGTCAAAGGGCGAGTTCTTGGCTTGGCTTAGCAGGGTTTTCGCGTCGACCTTCCAGCCGCGGTCCGGATCGAACACCAACAGGTCGGCGGGACGGCCTACCTCGAGACGTCCGGCCGGCAGATTTAAAAGATCTGCCGGCGCCTGAGTGATCAACCTGAACACGTCGAGTAGCCCGAGATGGCCGTTGTGATAAAGCTCCAAAGATATCGGCAGCAAGGTATTGAGGCCGACGCCGCCTGCCGCCGCTTCGGCGAACGGCAGTCTCTTCGATTCCTCATCGCGCGGCACGTGGTCGGAGGCAATGACATCGATGGTGCCGTTCTTGAGTCCAGCGACGACGGCCTGGCGGTCGTCTTCGTTGCGTAGCGGGGGTGATAGCTTGGCGAAGGTTCGGTAATCACCGATGGCGGTCTCGTTGAGGGCGAAGTAGGGCGGCGCCGTATCGCAGGTCACGTTGACGCCGCGCTGCTTGCCCCGGCTGATGGCATCGAGGGCATCGGCCGTAGAGACGTGAGGGACGTGCAACCGACCGCCGGTTAGCTCGGCCAAGTGAACGTCGCGCTCAACCATGATCACCTCGGCCTGGCGCGGTATGCCGGCCAGCCCGAGCCGGGTCGCCGTCTCACCGTCGTTCATGACGCCATACTCGGCCAGGCCCGGTTCTTCCGGGTGGTTGACTATCAGGAGGCCGAAGGTCGAGCCGTAGCTCAAGGCCATGCGCATCAGTCGCGCATCGGCGATGGCGTGGGTCGCGTCCGTGAAGGCGACGGCACCGGCGTCCGCCAGCATTCCGAGTTCGGCCAACTCGCTCCCGGCGAGGCCACGGGTCACGGCGCCGTAGGTATAGAGCTTGACAAGACCAAGCTTGCGCGCCCGTCGGGCGACGAACTCGACCACCGCCTCGTTGTCGGCGACCGGGTCGCTGTTGGGTAGGCTCACCATGCTGGTGATGCCGCCGCCGGCTGCTGCGCGCCCGGACGTTGCCAGGTTACCGAGCTCGACGCGCATGTCGACGAGCCCCGGCGCTAGGCAATGACCGCCGCAGTCGACGACCGCAGCGCCTTCGGGCGTGCCGGACCGAAAAAGATCATCGCCGACGGCGGCTATAACCTCGCCTTCGGTGAGCAGGCCGCCGATGGCGTCGAGTTCGGTCGCCGGGTCAAGCAGGCGGGCGTTGATGTAGGCGACGGCGTCTTGGGGATCCCCGACTGTTTCGGCCATCACGCGCGTCTCTCACCGGAATCGAGATTGATAGTCAGGAGATCTAGGCACGCCATGCGCACGGCGACGCCCATCTCGACCTGTTCACGGATCACGCTGCGGCCGACATCATCGGCAACCTCGGTGTCGATCTCGACGCCCCGGTTCATCGGCCCCGGGTGCATTATCAGCGCATCCGGTTTGGCGTGCGACAGCTTGTTGTAGTCAAGCCCGAAATACCGGAAATACTCGCGGATCGAAGGAAAGAAGTTACGCGTCATGCGTTCGCGCTGCAGGCGCAGCATCATCACAATGTCGCAGTCCTTGAGCCCGTCCTCCATGCAATGGAAGACCTCAACGCCGAGGCGTTCGGCCGCTGGTGGGATCAGCGTCTTAGGTGCGATCACGCGGACCCGCGCGCCCATGGTCAGGAGAAGGTGGATGTTGGATTTAGCCACGCGCGAGTGCAGGATATCGCCGCAGATGGCGACTGTAAGCCCGGATAGGCCGCCTAGGCGGCGGCGGATCGTTAGCGCGTCGAGAAGCGCTTGGGTCGGGTGCTCGTGGTTGCCGTCACCACCGTTGATGACGGCGCAATTAACCTTCTCTGAGAGTAGCTTGGCGGCGCCGGCATGGGGATGTCGCACGACTAGGATGTCCGGGTGCATGGCGTTGAGCGTCATCGCGGTGTCGATCAGCGTCTCGCCCTTCTTGACTGAGCTAGTATCGACGTTCATGTTGATTAGGTCGCCGCCGAGACGTTTGCCGGCGAGCTCGAAAGAGGTTAGGGTGCGCGTTGAATCCTCGTAGAATAGATTGATGATAGTGCGGCCGTGCAGTAGCTGCGTCGCCTTATCGACACGGCGGTTTTGCTCGACGTAGTTTTCCGATTTATTGAGAAATACTGTGATTTGGTCCGGCGAGAGACCTTCAATGCCGAGCAAATGACGGGGAGAGAAGCGGGTTTGGTAACTATCGTCCACGCCCATAGGCGCGCACTATATGAATCTCTCCTGCCCGGCGCAAGCATCGCTTTATTTGGGCCGACTAAGTTTGCTCGGGGGCCCGAAGGACCGAACTTTCTTTAGGGCCATGTGCGGCTTGGGCATGCGGGGGCCGTGACCAAGGTATCGATCATCAGTGGACGACCACAACCGAATTCAAGACCGGTTGACGCGGGTATTCGCCAGCGAGATCGTCATTACTAAATCGTCATTATCTTAGGCGCCAGCTCGCATCGCAGCTAACGGTCTAACGCGGACGGTCTAACCGGCGGCGTCGAGTGCACCCTGTAGAATATAGGCGGCGGCCATTTTGTCGATCACCTGGGCGCGTCGCTTGCGGGGCATGTCGGCCTCGCTGATCAATACCCGTTCGACGGCGGCGGTCGACAGCCGTTCGTCCCAGAACGCAATCGGGATATCGATGACGGTTAAGAGGTTGTCGGCGAATTGGCGCACCGATTGGCAGCGTGGCCCTTCCGAACTGTCCATGCTGATGGGCAGGCCGAAGACCAGCCCACCGACTCGCTTTTCCTTGATGATCCGCGCTAGGATATCGGTGTCGCGCTTGAACTTAGTGCGGG
>PTLJ01000028.1 GCA_002938045.1 Alphaproteobacteria bacterium MarineAlpha3_Bin4 | reverse complement strand
GGCGACATCCTGAATGTGAAACAGGCCCATCTCGCGGCCGAGGCGGCGATGGTCGCGTTTCTCTGCTTCCTCTAGCATCTCGAGATGCTGTTTCAGCTGCTTTTCGTTGGCCCAGGCGGTGCCGTAGATCCGCTGCAACATGGCGTTCTTGGAATCGCCCCGCCAATAAGCGCCGGCCACTTTCGTTAGCTTGAAGGCCTTCCCGATGCGACCCGTGGACGGTAAGTGCGGACCACGGCAGAGGTCAAACCATTTGCCCTGGTGGTAGATGCCAACCTCTTCGCCGTCCGGAATTGCCTCGACAAGTTCCGCCTTATAGTCCTCGCCCATTTCTTTGAACGTAGCAATCGCCTTGTCCCGGTCCCAGACTTCGCGTTGGAACGGTTCGTCAAGGTCGATGATTTCGCGCATCTTCGATTCTATTTTTTCGAAATCGTCCGGCGTAAAGGGTTCGTCGCGGGCAAAATCGTAATAGAAGCCGTTTTCGATGGTAGGTCCGATCGTCACCTGTGTGCCCGGGAATAGCTCCTGTACCGCCTCTGCCATGACATGCGCAGTGTCGTGGCAGATCAACTCGAGCGCGTCCTCGTCCTTATCGGTAACGATGAACACCTCAGTGTCGCTGTCGATAACACTGGAGAGGTCGCACAACTCGCCGCCGACACGGATGGCGAGTGCCGCCTTGGCCAGGCCAGGGCCGATGTCGGCAGCCACTTCGGTGCCGGTGACGGGACCGTCGAATTTGTGGACGTTGCCGTCCGGAAGAGTGATCGCGACCATAATTCGATTTGTTCTCGGGTGTCTGAAACGGGCGAAATGTATAGGTAATCGAGGCGCTGTCAAGAACAGCCCTGGCATCGCCCGCTGATGTCGGAAAGATTATGCTGAACGCAGCCGAGGAAGGATGAAGGCGCATGGCGAATGGCACCCGGGATTACGAGAACGATCCACGCAATCGGGAAATCCGGATCTATGTCAACGGCGATCTGTTGGCGCGCGATACGCCGTGATTTCAGTTTTCGACAGCGGCTTCCTCTTCGGCGATGGCGTGTGGGAGGGATGCGGATTCACAATGGCAAGCTGCCGTTCGTCGACCGGCTTTCAGCCTTATTCGCCTGCGGCGGTGTCACTCAAGAACCCGCTAATGGAACTGGCGAAAGAATACGAGCCCAATTACCAGGCGCTGTAGGAACATCAGCTATGCTGCGATTAGAGCGTCTGCCTTGGTCAGGACCTCATCCACGGAAAGCTGGTCAAGGCTCTGACGCCGCAAAATGGAAACCGCCGCCCCCCGCTGGGCGCAAAGCGCTGGGTCCGACTCATGCGAATAGAGGACAATACAGGGGCACCCAGCGGCCGCGATGAGGTGCATCGGGCCCGTGTCGTTGCCGACGGCAGCGACGGCCCTACGGCTTAATTCGGCGATATCCATCAAGTCCGTGCGTCCGGCAAGATTGACCGCGCCCGCGCTGCTAGCGGCGATGCCTTGGAGCAGCCAGGCTTCGTCTTCCACCCCTAGCAGCACCGGCTGGATTTCGCGCGCCAAAAACGCTTCCGCCAACTCCCCGTAGCACGACTGGGGCCAGCGCTTGCCCGGCCGATGGATGGCGCCACCAGGAACCAGAAGTGCGAACCAGTCGGCAAGGCCGAAACGAGCGATATCCGCCGTCGCCCAGCTGACATCGGCAAGTCGCACGTTCTCGATACCGGCCATGCGCAATTGTTCCGCCTGGCGCTCGATCGTATGCATGGAATCTCGCCCCGGGTTGGTGTGCGAAAAGGAACTTCCGGTGACGCTTCCAGACCATTCCGGAATCGGGCCAGGCCAGAACAGCCGATAATAGATTGCACTACGGTCCGAGGTCTGAAGGTCGTAAACGCGGCCGAAGCCGCCCAAACGAAGGTGTTTTCGAAGCTTAAGCCACTTTACCATGGCCAGGGCCGACGGTTTCTCGTCGCACCAGACTTCGTCGGCGTAACCGGATGCCTTAGCGAAATCCACGAACGGCGCAGTAGTCAGCAGAGTGATCCGAGAAGCCGGGTGATGGCGACGGATGGCGGCGAGCGGACCCAGAGCCTGGATGAAATCGCCAAGTGCCCCCAGCTTTATGACCAGAACCGGGTCAGCAGCTGAAGCGTCCATCCTAGGCGTCCCTCCCCCCGAGCAGGACTTCCTTATAGACGTCGAGCGTTTTTCGGCACATGTCCTGTTTGGAAAAGTTCTTTCGGACTGATGCGATGGCGTCTGCCGCCAGCGTAGCGCGGGCGCTTTTGTTCAGTGCTAGAACTCGCTCAATCGCCAACGCCAACGCGTTGGCATCTCCTGGTGGCACTAGCCAGCCGGTCTTGCCTTCAACTACCGTCTCTCGAGCACCGCCGTGATCGGCGGCGATCACCGGCCGACCCAAGGCCTGCGCTTCGACGACAACACGGCCGAATGCCTCGGGATCAGTCGATGCCGAAACGACGACATCGGTCAGCATGTAGGCGGCTGGCATGTCTTCACAGTGATCGACGATGCGGACAACACCGTCGACCCCAAGCCGATTAGCCAGGCTTTCAAGTTCCCTCCGGTACTCCTCGCGGCCCTGATCGCCACCCACCAGCAAACAGCGGATATCGCTACGCCCCAGTTTTGCGACAGCCTCAATAAAGACTAGCTGCCCTTTCCAGCGAGTCAGCCTACCGGCCAGCATGACCACAGGCATGCCGTCTGGCAGCCGCCAATCGCCGGCAAGCGAAGCCACCCGTTCGGGTGTCACCAGATGAGTGTCGAACTTGTTCAGGTCGACACCGCGATGGATTACCCGAATCTTGCTCGGCGGAACGCCGTAAAACCTTCGTACGTGGCCGGCAATGAAGGCAGAGATGGCTATCACCCGTTCGCCGCGGGTCATGATCGAGTTGTATTTGCGCTTGAGGCGACTGCCCGCGGAATAGGTGCCGTGAAAGGTGGTGATGAATGGCCTACCCGTACGCTTAGCGGCAAAATAAGCGCTCCATGCCGGCGCCCGGGACCGTGCATGAACGATGTCGACACCTTGCTCCTCTATCAGTTTGGTCAGCCGATCGATGTTGGCGTATATGGACAAGGGATTCTTCGAACTCAAGGGCAGGATGACGTGCTCTGCCCGGACCCGGGTCAACTCGTGGACCTTTGGGCCGCCAGCCGAGGCGACGATAGCCCGTCTGCCGGCCTCAACGAGGGCCTGCGCAATCTCTACCGTACCGCGTTCAACGCCGCCGTCTGCACCGAGCGTCGGAATGACCTGAAGCACCGTAATCGTAGGCAAATCCTCTTGCAGATCCCAGTCAGCAGAAAATTCAGGCATGCTTTCCGCTTCCGAGGCGGTGGTGCTATTGTCCGAGTTCTTTTTCATGATCGTGAGTCTACCATGTCTCTGGACCCGTTCGCTTCACCTGCGCCGAGCGTCGATTCCGACCCGCAGATACTAACACGGGACGACGGTACAACCATTGCGTACCACTGCATCAACGGCAAGTCCCCCGGCGTGATATTTCTGACTGGCTTCAAGTCCGACATGGCTGGCGGCAAAGCGCTCGCCCTGGAGGCTCTCTGCCAGGACCGTGGCCAGGCGTTCTTGCGGTTCGATTATTTTGGTCACGGAGAGTCATCCGGACTATTCAAGGACGGCACTATCGGCCTCTGGACCGAAGACGCCGTCTATGCCCTTGATCACCTAACCGAGGGACCGCAGGTCCTGGTCGGTTCCAGCATGGGCGGATGGATCATGTTGCTCGCCGCCCTACAGCGCCCACAACGTGTCACCGGGCTAGTCGGCATCGCCGCCGCTCCCGATTTTACCGAAGACCTCATTGTGTCCACGCTAACGGAAGATCAGAATATGGACCTGGTTCGGAACGGGTTCGTCGAAATTCCCAACTGTTACGACGACCAGGAACCTTATCGCATTGAACAGCTGCTGCTCGACGAGGGTCGCGACCACCTTTTGCTGCGCGACGAGATCAAGCTCGATATGCCGATCCGGCTTATCCATGGCATGAAAGACGAAGATGTCCCCTGGCAGACCAGCCTCAAGATTGCTGAACTGGCCCGAACCGCCGACGTCGAGATCACCTTCGTTAAGGACGGTAGCCACCGGCTCTCTGATCCGCACGACCTGGAGCGGCTAAGCCGAGTAGTTTCCGCGCTGTTGGATGAAATCTATGACTGAGCCAATCGATAAGTTGATCAACGGCTACAGTGTCACAAGCTAACGGTCGTTCCACGGTAATGAAGAGCATTTTGGCGGTGAATTCGTTCGCCAGAACCAGAACTCCAGTTCGCCATGATAGTGTGTTTCGATTCACGTATCGATCCGGCCATCGTCCTGTAGAGTAACCCGGGAGGCCTGTTCGTGTTCCGCGATAGTTGTAGTTCCGCCATTTGAGCAGGCGCAGCGTCCTTGAGCTTGTCTCCGTTAGGTGACTGCTTATTATTCCTCACTTTCGCAATCCAGGATCGCACGAAGCCCCTCGCGATAGGTGGGGTAGAGAAGGGAAACGCCGAGATCGCATTTGATGCGGCTGTTGTCGACGATGCGGTTGTCTTTCCAAAAACTAAGGGCCATCGGCAACATTTCTTCGGCCGCGATATCGAATGGTACCAGGGACGGCGGTTCGACACCGAGAAGTTCGCAGGCAAAAGCCGTCACCTCCGACGCGGCGGCCGGTTCATCGTCGCAAACGTTGTAAATGGCGCCCGGATTTAGGCGTTGCATCGCCGCGTAAAGGACGCCCACGATGTCGGCGACGTGAATACGCGAGAAGCGGTGTCCCGGCTTGTCGATTCGCGTGGCAGCACCTAAGCGAACCTGCTCGAAGGCGCTGCGCCCGGGACCATAGATGCCGGCCAGCCGGAAAATGTGAACCGGCACTCCGGCGTTTCGATGGAGGCGCAACCAAGCTTGTTCGGCTTCGACCCGACGCCGGCTTCGGTTCGAGCTTGGCTTCAATGGCGATGATTCATCGACCGTCGCGCCGCCGGTGTCACCGTAAACGCCAGTGGTCGACAGGTACCCGACCCACTGCAGGTCACCGGCGATTCGCTCCAAATCCTGGCCGTGAACCGCCAACACCGGATCTCCGGAGGCATCCGGCGGCACTGAACTGAGGACAAAGGTGGCAGCAGACAGCAAGCGTTCCACATTGTCGAGCGGACGGGTGCCGTCGAAGATAACCGCTTCGATATCGGCATTCTCGATCTGTGACCGGGCATCGCCACTTCGGCAGGTTCCGGTCACAGTCCACCCCTCCGCCATCAGGAACCGAGCCAGGGCGAGTGCGCTGTAGCCTAACCCGAAACAGAATAGATGCGGTGAAAGAACGTCGATCATGGCACCTGCCGCGTGGCCCGAAATTAAAGCTTGTCAAGCTTACTTATAACCCTTGTGATAGGCGCCGCAATGACCCTGATTGCGGATTGTATTCCAATGCCGTTCCGGCACCATGCCGTCGTCGCCAGCACCCTCATCGTCCTTGCCCTGGCCCAGCCAGCAGCGACAACCGAGATTGATCACGCTAAGCAGTACCGGGATTGCATCGCGCTCTCCAAGATCGCTCCTAACGAGGCTTTCGGCTCGGCCCTTGCCTGGCGCGACCTCGGCGGAGGCGAGGCGGCAGAGCATTGCGTCGCTGCGTCTTTGGTTGCCCTCGAACAGTTTGCCGAGGCGGCAACGCGGCTCGAGGCTCTTGCCCAAAGAACAAGGCGCGCGGCTTCAATAAAGGCCGGATTACTCGGTCACGCTGCGCAGGCCTGGTTGCTCGACGGCAAGCCAGAACGGGCCGAAACCGTGTTGACCACCGCCCTCAGGTTGACACCCGATCAGCCGGACTTGCTCGTTGATCGCGCCCAGGCGCGGGCCGACCGCAACGACTACGCCAGTGCCATCGAGGATCTCAACCGCGCCATCGACATCCACGGCGGCAGCGCCGATGCTTTTGCCTTCCGGGCGACGGCGCAACGGCACCTGGAGCAACCGGAGGCGGCGTTACGCGACGTCGGGTACGCGCTTGCCCTCGATCTCCTCCATCCGGAGGCGTTGCTGGAGCGAGGAAACCTGAGACGCATAAAAGGTGACGAACGCGGAGCGCGGAAAGATTGGATGATGGTTCTCAGCGTCGCCCCTAACACCCCAGCGGCCGACGCGGCGCGCGCGAACCTGGAGGATATGGACGTCAACAAGCAATGAATAACAGGCGTGGATTTCGGATCAGAAGTCAAGATTACGATAGTGCTTCGACGGGGGCGCGCCCGGGATGTTGTCCTCGAGCAGGGTGCGGAAACTGGGTCGAGACTTGACCCGGGAGTACCAGTTCTTGGCACCTTCATGATCTTTCCATGGCACGTCGCCGATATAGTCAACGGCCGAAAGATGCGCCGCCGCCGCCAAGTCGGCGAGCGATAGGAAATCGCCGGCAAGCCATTTTCGCCTGTCGATCAGATAGGCGATGTAATCTAGATGGCAATGGATATTGGCATGTCCAGCGCGAACGACCGTTGAGTCGGGTTCGCCGAGCCCGAGGAAGCGCTTCATCATCTTCTCGCCGACTAGGTTTTTCGTCACCTCGGCGTTGAACTTACGGTCGAACCAATCGACGAGACGGCGGACCTCAGCACGCGGAAGGGCCTGGCGACCGATCAACGGTGGTTCCGAGTAGATCTCATCGAGAAACTCACAGATCACGCCGCTGCCTGAAATTGCCGTGCCGTCGGCTTCGACCAGTACCGGCACGTCACCCGCCGGATTAATGGCCAGGAAGCCCTCTCGGCGCTCCCAAACGCTTTCCCCTTTCATCTCGAACTCGACCCGTTTCTCGTGCAGAACGAGCCGGACGGTGCGGCAGAAGGGAGACAGCCAGAGGTGATAAAGGGTTCGCATGTGGGTAACTTATAGCCAATCGGGGGAACCGGAAACAGCGTTCAGACGCCCAGAGCCAAGGCCGGAAAACCTGTATACATCGCCAAATTTTGATGTAAGGTACATTGGCGTGGTGAGGTCATGATTGGTGATGCTAAAGACCGCTTTTATTCGCGGCGATCGTCCGTACAATCATTGAAGGCACGCCCGACACCAACGGAGGCATAACGGCTGTGCTGATCAAGTTGAGGAACCACTTCGACCTCAAGGCGTTCGAGATCACACCCAAAACCGTCTTCCACCAGCGGCGCACGTTTCTCAAAGCCGCCGCCGTTGCCGGTGGCGCTCTGATCGGCGCGATGGCCCCGGTTCACGCGCGCGGCATCAATTTCGCTGGCGTCGCCAAGAGCAAGTGGTCCGAGGCGGCGCTCAGCGAGCACGACCAAATCTCCACGTACGATATCGCTACCGAGTACAATAACTTCTACGAATTCGGCACCGACAAGGGAGATCCAGCGAGATACGCAGGGCGTCTGAAAACCAAGCCCTGGACGGTTAACATCGATGGTCTCGTCGAGAACCCAGGCACTTATTCCTTCCAGGACCTGGTCCGGCCACATCAACTGGAGGAACGAGTCTACCGCTTCCGCTGCGTCGAGGGTTGGTCGATGGTGATCCCCTGGGTTGGTATTCCCCTGACCGACGTAATCAAGCGCCTCGGCCCCACCGGAAGCGCCAAATATGTTGCCTTCGAGACGCTTCTCGACCCCAAGCAAATGCCGGGACAGCGCCGTCGCGTCCTCGATTGGCCTTATCGCGAGGGGCTGCGCCTCGACGAGGCCATGCATCCTTTGACCCTCTTGGCTGTCGGGCTTTACGGCGAAGAGCTGCCAAACCAAAACGGCGCCCCGATCCGCCTTGTGGTTCCGTGGAAGTACGGCTTCAAGAGCATCAAGTCCGTCGTTCGTATCACCTTTACCGACACACAACCGCCGACGTCTTGGAACATGTCGGCGCCCAACGAATACGGCTTCTATTCCAACGTCAACCCTCTCGTCGATCACCCGCGCTGGAGCCAAGCTTGGGAACGTCGCCTCGGTGGCGAAACCAACATTTTCGGCTTCGTGCCAAAGCGCCCGACACTTTTTCTCAATGGCTACGAGGAAGACGTTGCGGCGCTCTATGCCGGCATGAACCTGGCTAAGAACTACTAGTATCTGGCCAAGATTTACTGGCCACCATTCCCTCTTGCCATGACACCCGAGAACCGCATCCGCTGGCTCGCCAAGCCCGTCGTCTGGCTCGTGTGCCTGGCACCGTTGGCGCAATTCGTCTGGCTAATCGCTACCAACGACCTCGGTGCCAATCCGCAGGAATTCATGAACCGCTTCCTCGGTGACTGGGCGATACGGTTGCTGCTAGTTGCACTCGCGGTGACGCCGCTCAGGATGCTCACCGACTGGAATGTCGTCCTACGCTTCCGCCGATTGCTGGGTCTGTTCGCGTTTTTCTACATCTATCTCCACCTCGCCAGCTATGTCGCTCTCGACCAAGTCTTCAACTGGGGTGAAATCTGGAAGGACATCGTCAAGCGCTGGTACATCACGGTCGGCGTGGCCGGCGTGCTGTGTCTGCTACCGCTCGCCGTCACCTCAACAAAAGGCTGGATCAAGCGCTTGGGCGGGCGCAACTGGAACCGGCTGCACAAGCTAGTTTACCCGGCAGGCGCGCTAGCGTGCCTTCACTTCTATATGATGCGCAAGGGCGTGCAGTTGGAGCCTATCGTCTACGCCGTTATCTGCTCGAGCCTCTTGGCCTTCCGCGCGGCCTATTGGCTCCGGCGGAGGACCACCGCCCGAACTTCCTCTGCGCCTTAGTGTGCCTCGTCCCAATTGTCGCCCACACCAGTATCCACAACCAGCGGTACGTCCAAGTGCGCCGCTCCCTCCATGACGCCCCTGACCACCTCGGCGGTCGCATCCAACTCTTTCGTCGGCACTTCGAAAATCAGCTCGTCGTGGACCTGAAGCAGCATGCGCGCGCCCAATTTTGCAGCCGCCAACATATCCGGCAACTGGATCATGGCGCGTTTGATGATGTCGGCGGCGCCGCCCTGAATCGGCGCGTTGATTGCAGCACGCTCAGCGAATCCGCGCATGTTGGGGTTTTTCTCGTTGATGCCGCGCACATGGCACTTGCGCCCGAAGAGGGTGGAGACGTAGCCCTCCGTCCGCGCTTGCTCTTTGGTCAGTTCCATGTAGTCGCGGATACCTGGGTACTTTTCAAAGTAGGCGTCAATGTAGGCTGACGCTTCCGTATTGCCGATGCCCAGCTGGCGCGCCAGACCAAAACCGGAGATGCCATAGATGATGCCGAAGTTGATTGCTTTCGCCTTCCTTCTAACCATCGGCGCCATGCCCTCGACCGGCACGCCAAAGACTTGGCTTGCAGTCAGCGCGTGGATGTCCTGGCCGTCACGGAAAGCTTTTTTCAGCGCGTCAATTCCGGCGACGTGAGCCAGTAAGCGGAGTTCAATCTGCGAGTAGTCGGCCGACATCAGCTTCATGCCACTATCGGCGACGAAAGCGCGGCGGATCTTGCGTCCCTCCTCGGTGCGCACGGGGATGTTCTGCAAGTTGGGGTCCGAGGACGCTAGCCGGCCGGTCGTCACTGCGGCCTGCGAATAGGACGTATGCACGCGCTTGGTGTCCGGATTGATTTGCTCGATCAGAGCGTCCGAATAGGTGCTCTTAAGCTTCGCCAGCTGGCGCCAGTCGAGGACGCGGGCTGGCAGCTTGTAACCTTGGTCGACCAAGCTTTCGAGCACGTCGTGGTTGGTGCCGTAGGCGCCAGTCTTGCCCCTCTTGCCGCCGGGCAGGCTCATCTCGTCGAATAACAGCTCGCCTAGTTGCTTTGGCGAGCCGACGTTGAATTTGCGTCCGGCCATGGCGTAAATCTCGCGCTCGAGATCAGCGAGGCGGATAGTAAAGTCGTCACTCAGGTTCTTGAGATAGGTGGCGTCGACACGGATGCCGTTGGCCTCCATCTGACGCAACACTGGCACCAGGGGCCGCTCCAGTGTCTCGTAGACGGCAACCATATGTTCGGCCGCCAGCCTAGGCTTTAACAGCCGGTGCAGCCTGAGTGTCACTTCAGCGTCCTCGGCAGCATAATCAAGGGCAGTGTCAAGCGGAACCTGGGCAAAGCTAATCTGGGATTTGCCCTTACCGGCGACGTCCGAGAACTTGATCGTCTCGTGGCCAAGGAAGTCTCGCGCAAGCTCGTCCATGCCGTGGCTGTGCAGTCCGCCGTCGACGACGTAACTGAGCAACATGGTGTCGTCGATAGGCGCGAGTGTGACGTTGTGCCGCGCCAGCACTTGCATGTCATACTTGATGTTCTGGCCGACCTTAAGCACGCCAGGGTCCTCTAGCATCGGCTTGAGGATAGCGATAGCAACGTCGATGGCGATCTGCTCCGGCGCGCCGTCGGCCACCGCAGCGGCGGCGGGATCCCCTAGTTCGAGCGCTCCATGCGCTGCCGGTTCGGTGTGAGCGAGTGGCACGTAGCAGGCATGGCCCGGATCGATACAAAGCGATATCCCGACCAACCCTGCACGCATAGAATCGAGGCCTGTCGTTTCCGTATCGACGGCGACAGTGCCGGAGGCTATCGCTGCCGCGCCCCAGGCCGCGAGCGTAGCCTTATCGCAAACCAGCTCATAGGCCGGCGCATCATCACTGAAGACGTCAGTTGCAGTGCCGCCGCCGTGGTCGCCAGGCGCGGCCTCGCCCAACCGGCTTTCCCATGTCGCTAACAACGACTTGAAGTCTTGCGCCTTGAGGAACCCTAACAGCGTCGCCGGGTCAGGCTTCTTAGCGGCGAAGCTGTTGAACGCGGGCTCGACTGCTACGTCGTCGCGCAGCCTGACCAGGTCGCGCGACATTCGCGCCAGGTCCGCCTGCTCGATTAGGTTCTGGCGCCGCTTCGGCTGCTTAATCTCCCCAGCACGGTCGAGCAGCGGGTCGAGACCGCCGTATTCGGTGATCAGCTGGGCCGCCGTCTTGACGCCGATGCCTTGCACGCCTGGAACGTTGTCGGAAGCATCTCCGGCCAGGGCCTGAACATCGACAACTTTGTCGGGGCTGACGCCGAACTTTTCCATCACCTCGGCCGCGCCGATGACCCGGTTCTTCATGGCGTCGAACATGGTCACCCGGTCGTTGACCAGTTGCATCAGATCCTTGTCCGAGGAAACGATAGTTACTTTGGCCCCGGACTCGGCTGCCTGGCGGGCGTATGTAGCAATTAGATCGTCGGCCTCGAAGCCTTTCTTGTCGACAGCTGCCACGTTGAGGGCCGCCG
>PTLJ01000027.1 GCA_002938045.1 Alphaproteobacteria bacterium MarineAlpha3_Bin4 | reverse complement strand
GGGCCGTTTCGGGAAAGTCGAGGATATCATGGGTGCTGTGTTCTATCTTGCCTCTGATGCTTCATTGCTGGTTACTGGTTCATCCTTGATGATCGATGGTGGCTGGACAGCCGCATAACTTGATGTTTGAAAACTCTATCATCCTAAGTGTTCCTAAAATCTTATTTTGAAAGTAGATAAAAGATGGCCGACAGACCGCGCGTCCTTGTTCTAGAATCAATGTATCACCCCGCGGGCGAGGAATTACTCGCCCAACATACCGATATCCAATTTCTGCAAAGGCCCTCGACCGAAACAATCAAAGAAGCATTACAAGGGGCGGCAGCTGTGTTCGTGCGCTATCCCTGCCGCTTTGGTGCAGATGTCATTCGCGTGTCTACTGATGTGCTCGTTATTAGTACCTCTGGCCGCGGAACTGATGCAATAGACGTAGCTGCAGCCACTGATTGCGGTATTGCAGTCGTTAACAATCCGGGCCTTGGTAGCGTGCCGGTTTCGGAGCATACGCTTGGTTTCATGTTGGATCTTGCTAAACAAATCGGCCGTTCCAACGTTGAAATTCATCAGGGTGGTGGCTTCGATCAAGGATATGCATCAACACGTTTTCATCTTGAGGGTCGTACTCTCGGCGTCATCGGCTGTGGGGAAATTGGCACAGAAGTTGTAAGAAAATGTACGGTCGGGTTTCGCATGCACGTGCTGGTTTACGATCCTTATATTGCGGCAAGCGCAGCGGAAGAAGTAGGCGGAACTAAGGTGGAATCGCTGGATGAATTGTTAAGTGAATCGCACTTCGTTTCGGTCCATGCGGAGTTAACCGAGGAAACACGCGGTATGATCGATGAATCGATGCTGCGCTGCATGCGTTCCGATGCCCTTTTGATCAACACCGCCCGTGGACCGATCGTGCAACAGCAGGCGTTGGTGCGCGCACTTGAAGAGGGCTGGATTGCGGGCGCAGCGCTGGACGTTTTTGAATCCGAGCCGCTGCCACCGGATAGCCCGCTCAATATGTGCGATAATCTCATCATGACACCGCACGTGGCGGGGCTAACTATCGAAGCGCGGGAGGAATTAGCACTATCGGCCGCGAATCAAATTCTGCAGGTACTACGCGGCGAGCGTCCACCACATCTTGTCAATTCCGAAGTTTGGGCAAGCGCCGAGTAACACGCATGGGATTGACGATGGCGTGCCGTCACTCGGCCGTTGTACATAGCTCGTCCTTAAGCCGCGGTAGCCGATGGGCTGGGTCGGCGACAATGCAAGCATGGCCGGTGAAGCGGTTAATACGTACCTCGTAATAGACGCCACCAACGACCTGCGGCACATAGCGGTAAAAGAGATTAGGCGTCGCGAGGACGACGACGGGGATAAGAGCGATGACGGCGAGCCTCCAAACTAGCACCAGCGTGGTGGGGGACGGCCTTGGGTGGCGAGGTCGCGTTTTCTCTTGTTCAGACACCGTTCCGTCCCTTCCAGTAGCTATCTGTTCCGGCACCGTCTTGAGGGGCTGGGTAACGAAAAGGGGTTAACAAACTATGACCGCAGGCGACAAAGACTTGCTGGAGGGGCGGCTGACGGCTCTCGAGAGTGCGTTTGCGAGGCGCGAGGCCGAGGGTCAGGACCTTAGCGATATGGTCGCCGAGCAGTGGAAGGTCCTGGAGGAACTACGGCACAAGATGACGCGCATCAAGGATCGCCTGGCAACGTTGGAGGACTCCTTGGAGAATGCCAGCGAGCCTGATCCAACGCCACCGCATTATTGAGAGCCCGGGCGTGGCCATCGAGGACCCTGCAAAGCGAACTGCTGGTCTTCCGATTGTCAACTGAAAGGAGCGTCCAACCTTCGATGAGCCCGAGAGATTGACATTTTTTCTGAATGAACACTGACAACCCGTGCAATGTCCGGCCGAGACTTTATATACTCTGGGATTTTCAATAGCCCCTATACCTGACGAAGGTGCCTAAACTCTATGCAGAGCCGCGACCCTGGCCCGGGCCAATCTGGTCCGCGCAACGATCTTAAGACTATCCGCACAATGGTCCCCTATCTGTGGCCGGCCAACGAGCCCGAGATGCGGTTCCGGGTGGTGGTGGCGGCGGTACTGCTGGCCCTGGCCAAGGGTGCCAACGTGGTGGTTCCCTTTTTCTATAAATACGCGGTCGATGCGCTGAGTAGCGAGGCGGCGGCCATTGCCGCGGTGCCGGTAGTGCTGTTGATCGCTTACGGCGCGACACGGGTGCTGGCACAGGCCTTCGGCGAGCTGCGCGACGCCGTTTTCACGCGGGTCGCCCAACGAGCCATCCGGCGCGCCGCCCTGAAAACATTCCGCCACTTGCATCAGTTGTCCCTGAGGTTTCACTTGGACCGCAAGATCGGCGGCATCAGCCGTGCCGTCGAACGCGGTACTAAGGGAATCGAATTCCTGCTTCGCTTCATGCTGTTCAATATCCTACCAACGATGCTTGAGATTTTGCTCGTCTGCGGCATCCTGTGGTGGCTCTACGGGGTCGATTACGCGGCCCTAACGCTGGCGACGCTGGTGATCTATGTCTTGTGGACGCTCGCCATTACCGAATGGCGGATCAAATACCGTCGCGCCATGAACGACTCCGACAGCGAAGCCAACACCAAGGCCATCGACAGCCTGCTCAACTTCGAGACCGTCAAGTACTTCGGCAACGAGGATCACGAAGCACGGCGCTTCGATTCGTCGCTCTTCGGCTATGAGCAGGCGGCGGTCAAAAGTGGCAGTTCGCTGGCCGTGCTCAACATTGGCCAGGGTGTGATCATCGCTACCGGCGTCACCGGCGCGATGGTGATGGCCGGTGGCGGCGTCCTCGCGGGTACCATGACCATCGGCGATTTCGTGCTCGTCAACTCGTTTCTATTGCAGGTGTTCCAGCCACTCACCTTCCTCGGCTTCGTCTATCGCGAGATCAAGCGCTCGCTGACCGACATGGAGACCATGTTCGAGTTGCTGGGCGAGCAGGCCGAGGTCGAGGACAAACCGGGCGCGCCGAGCCTCAAGGTCAACGGCGGCCGGGTCGTGTTTGACGACATCTCATTCTGTTATGACGAGAGGCGGCCGGTGCTCGATCAGGTGTCGTTTACTATCGAGCAGGGAAAGACCGTCGCCCTAGTAGGGCCGAGCGGAGCCGGAAAATCGACCGTCGCTAGGCTATTGTTTCGGTTCTACGACGCCACCGGCGGGCGAATAACCATCGATGGACAGAATATCCGTGAGGTTTCGCAGGCGTCGCTGCGCTCCGCCATCGGCATGGTGCCGCAGGACACAGTGCTGTTCAACGACACCATCTACTACAACATCGCCTACGGCCGGCCCGACGCTACACCGTCGGAGGTCGAGGAGGCAGCACGCTTGGCCCACATCCACGACTTTATCATGGAACTTCCCGACGGTTATCAATCGACGGTGGGCGAGCGCGGGCTCAAGCTGTCTGGCGGCGAGAAACAACGGGTCGCCATTGCACGGACGATCCTCAAGCAGCCGCGGATCCTACTGTTCGACGAAGCAACCTCGGCTCTCGACAGTCAAACAGAACAAGAAATACTGGCATCGCTCAACGAGGTCTCGAAAGACCGCACCACGTTGACCATCGCACATCGGCTGTCGACGGTGATTGAATCTGACGAGATCCTGGTTCTCAACCAGGGCTGCGTTATTGAGCGTGGCACACACCGCCAACTGCTGGCGCTTGACGGCCAATACGCCGATATGTGGGCGCGCCAGCAAGAAGCCGCGCGTGCCCGCGAGGCCCTGGTCAGGACCGGCGAACTGACCGATCTCGAGCCGGAACTGACGCCGGCGGCGCAGGAAACGGCCTCCTAACCAAAAGCGCTCATGCCGCCAGTCGTGCGTCCTGGCGTTGGATCCAGCCACCGCCGAGCACTCGTTCGCCGTCGTAGAAGACACAGGCCTGGCCCGGCGCGACGCCGGCTTCCGGTGTCGCGAATACAACTTTGGCGCCGTTGTCCGGCAGCTGACGGAGCGTGGCAGCCGCCGGTTCTGTCGTCGAGCGGATTTTGACCCGCACCGCTATCCCCTGCTCCGGCAGGTCGCTAGCGCCGAGCCAATTGACGTCGGTGAGTTCGATGTGCCCTCGCAGAAGTGCCGCCCGCGGCCCGACCACGACGCGACGGCTCGTCGGCTCGATGCGGACGACGTAAAGCGGCTCCGGCGCGGCAAGACCAAGGCCGCGGCGCTGTCCGATGGTGAAATGGATGATGCCCTTGTGGCTACCAAGCACACGGCCGTCGAGATCAACAATATCACCCGCATCGCAAGCGCCGGGACGGAGCTTTTCGACGACCCGTGGGTAGGAGCCTTCAGGAACGAAACAGATATCCTGGCTTTCCGGCTTCATTGCTACGGGCAGATCAAGCCGGCTCGCGTGGCAACGGGTTTCGGCTTTTCCCATGCCGCCCAAGGGGAAGCACAGGAAGCTGAGCTGCTCGCGCGTGGTGGCGAATAAAAAATAGCTTTGGTCCTTGGCCGCATCGACGGCGCGGTGCATCTCGGGCCCATCCGGCCCGTCCATGCGTCGCACGTAGTGTCCGGTGACCAGCGCCTCGCCGCCGAGGTCACGGGCGGTGGCGAGCAGATCGATGAACTTGACCGTCTGGTTGCAGCGTACGCAAGGAATTGGCGTTTCACCTAACAAGTACGAATCGGCAAAATCCTCGATGACGCTGTCGCGGAACCTCCGCTTGTAGTCGAGGACGTAGTGGGGAATGCCGATGGCATCGGCGACCCGGCGCGCATCGTAGATATCCTGGCCCGCGCAACACGCCCCCTTGCCCACCGTCGCCTGGCCGTGGTCGTAGAGTTGCAGGGTAACCCCGACAACGTCGTATCCCTGCTCGGACATCAGCGCGGCGACGGTCGACGAATCGACGCCGCCCGACATGGCGACGACCACCCGTGCCCCTGTTCGTGGCTTATCAGCGAGAAATTCTTTCATGCTCAGAAATATACGCAAAGGTAACGCATGTACAAGCCTGCGTGCCGCCTCGGTAATGACGATCAATCGTTAAACATGTTGCGGTGCTCGGCCGGCAGGTTGACGACGAGCCCGTCGATGCCCTCGGTCATAATGATCTGGCACCCGAGTCGGGACGTTTGGGTCAAGCCGACAGCGAGGTCTAGCATGTCCTCTTCCTCCTCGGAGACCGGCTCCAGCCTGTCGAGCCATGCCGGGTCAACGATTACGTGGCAGGTCGAGCACGCCATTGACCCTTCGCAGGCGCCTTCCAGCTGGTCGATGCCGCTGCGCCGCGCGATCTCAAGTACGCTCAACCCCTCCGGCGCCGCGACTTCCCTGGGCGTGCCGTCGGGCTCAATGAAGGTCATGCGGAAGGTGTGCGACATGGCGGCAGTACGGACTGAAGCATCCGAAAATCAAACGGAAAAACTCTCCCCGCACCCGCAGCGGCTGGATTCGTTGGGATTGGAGAAGACAAAACCGTTTTGCAGTTTGTCCTCGACGTAGTCCATCTCGCTGCCAATGATGAACATGATCGCGGCCGGATCGACAAAGATGCGCACACCCTTGGTATTGACCTCTTCTTCAAGCCCCTTCTTCTCGGCCGCGTATTCAAAAACGTAAGACAGGCCTGAACAGCCCTTGGTCGCGACCCCGACGCGGAGTCCGACGACTGGCGTGTCGCTTTTCTCGACCAACGCCTTCACCCGCTTGGCGGCGATGTCGGTGATGGTCAGGATCGGCGGCAGCGTGGCGTTCATCGTCTTGGTGACCTCATGCCCATCTTTTGACGATAGATAGTCTTACCCGACGCCGAGGGCAAGCTTAGCGTCCTCGGACATCAATTCGGGCGTCCACGGCGGGTCCCAAACCAACTTGACCTCGACCTCGCCGATGCCCTCGACCTTGGCAACGGCGTCCGCCACCCAGCCTGGTAAATCGCCGGCAACCGGGCACCCCGGCGCGGTCAGGGACATCTCGGCGTTGACGTTTCCGACGTCGCCGATGGTGAAGTTGTAGATCAGCCCGAGATCGTAAATATTGACTGGGATCTCCGGATCATAAACATCCCGCATCGCTTCGATCACAGCCGCCTCGCCGGCGACCGGAACACCATTCTCCAAGGGTTCACCCGCGTTGGCGGAAAACTCTGCGCCGACCTCCGGCGCTGGCGTTCCGGATGGGGAATCATAAGAATGCATTGCCTTTCCTCCAACTCCTATTCTGTGCTCACGTCTTGCTGGCCTTTGACGGCCGCGTCCATGGTGTGCCAGGCCAGGGTAGCGCATTTGACACGCACCGGAAACTCCCTGACGCCGGACAGCATCTGCAACCGTTCGACGGCATCGGCGTCGCACTCGGCCGCGGCCGCGATGTCGAAGTCGCCGGAGGTGCACATCTTGTGGAACGCACTGAACAACCGCTCGGCCTCAGCCTTGGTCTTGCCTTTGAGGATTTCGGTCATCATCGACGCCGAGGCAACCGATATGGCACAGCCCTGGCCCTGGAAGGCGGCGTCCTCGATGACGCCGTCGTCGTCGAGACACAGGTAGACGACCAGCATGTCGCCGCATAGAGGGTTGTTGCCGTGAGCCGAGCAAGTGGCGTTATTTGCATGGCGAAAGTTCCGAGGATTACGGCCGTGATCTAGGATCACTTCCTGATAGAGTTCTCTTAGGTCGTCGAACATCAGCCGAAAAACTCCCTCACCGCGCCGAGCGCTTCAACCAGCGTATCGACCTCCGTCGGCGTGTTGTAAAGCCCGAACGATGCGCGTGCCGTCGCGGCGATGCCAAAACGCTCCATCACCGGTTGAGCGCAATGGTGTCCGACGCGCACCGCGACACCAGCGCGGTCGATGATGGTGCCAATATCGTGGGCATGGACGCCGTCCATAATGAACGAAATAATTGCTGCTTTGTCAGACGCCTGGCCAATGATCTTGAGGCCCTCGACTTGGGACAGCCGCTCCGTCGCGTAATGCAGGATGCCTTCCTCGTGGGCGGAAATATTGTCGACGCCGATGGCGTCCAGGTAATCGAGCGCCGCGCCCATGCCGATCGCCTCGACGATGGACGGCGTCCCGGCCTCGAAGCGGAGCGGCGCCTGCTGGAACTCGGTCTTCTCGAAGCTGACGGATGTGATCATGTCACCGCCGCCCATGAACGGTGGCATCGAATTGAGTAGCTCCTCCTTGCCGTAAAGGACGCCGATCCCAGTCGGACCGTAGAGCTTGTGGCTGGAAAAGACGTAGAAATCCACATCCAGCGCCTGCATGTCGACGGCCCCGTGCTGAACCGCTTGGCAACCATCGACGAGGGCACGCGCGCCGTGGTCATGTGCTAGGCGGATAACCTCGGCGATTGGAACAATGGTGCCGAGCGCGTTGGAGACGTGCGTCATTGCCACCAGCTTGGTTTTGTCGCTGAGCAGCTTTTCGTAATCGTCAAGCAGAAAATTGCCGTCGTCATCTATTGGCGCGACGCGAAGAACGATGCCGATTTCGTCGCGCAGCATTTGCCAAGGAACGATGTTGGAGTGGTGCTCCATATGTGAGATCACGATCTCGTCGCCAGCGCTCAGGAACTTGCGACCGTAAGCGTAGGCGACGACGTTGATGGCCTCAGTGCCGCCCCGGCAGAACACGATCTCGTTTTCGCTGGCGGCGTTGAAAAATCTCGCCACCTTCCCACGCACCGCCTCGTAGGCCTCCGTCGAGCGCTGTGAGAGGGCGTGTACGCCTCGATGGACGTTGGAGTAGTTGGTCTCCATTATATCGTTCATGGCGTCGATGACCTGCCTAGGCTTTTGGGCGCTGGCGCCGTTGTCAAAATAGACCAGCGGTTTACCGTAGACGCTTTGGTCGAGGATCGGGAAGTCGGCGCGAATGCGCTCGACGTCGAAGGTAGTGGTCGAGTTGACGCCATGCCGGATCTCGACGACGTTGGTGTCCTTGTTCATCCGTCTCTCCATTCGTCGGCCAGGAAGCAGTGCGCCGGCAGCCAGTGGACGATCTTGTCCATCATCGCCTTGCGCACCTCGGTCGATGAAATCTCGTCGAGCGCCTCACCCAGGAACGACTGGATCAGCAGATTGCGAGCGAGCGCTTGGGGGATCCCGCGCGAGCGTAAATAGAATAACGACGCCTCATCGATCTGTCCGGTGGTGGCGCCGTGCGAGCACTTGACGTCGTCGGCGTAAATCTCGAGCTCCGGCTTGGCATCCATCTCGGCCCGGTCTGAAAGCAGTAGTGCCTTTGACAGCTGGTAGCCGTCGGTGTGCTGGGCGTCTTTATGAACGACGATGCGGCCCTGAAAGACGGCCCGCGCCTCGTCGTTGAGCACGCCCTTGAAAACTTCTCGGCAAGTGGTATTGGGAACCATGTGTTCGATCACCGTGGTGTTATCGCAATGCTCGCGCCCGCGCATCATGTAGGCGCCGTTCAACTGGCAATGGCTGCCTTCGCCCTCGAGGCGGGCAAAAGTCTCAGTCCGCGATAACCGTCCACCGATCGCAAGCGCGAAGCTGTCGTAGGTACCGTCGCGACCAATGCGGACGTGCTCGCTTTTCAGATGCGTGGCGCCAAGGTCCTCCTCCTGCACCCGGTAGTGATGCAAGACGGCGCCAGGCCCGACGCTGATCTCCGTCACCGTATTAGTCAGATAGGCGCCAACGCCGGCGCCAACGTAATGCTTGACCAGCGTCGCCTGACTACCTTCGTCCATGACGATCAGGTTGCGAGGATGGTAGGCGACCGGCACATCGGTCAACCCAGTCATGAAGAGGATTTCGATCGGTTTAGAGACAATGACGTCAGGTCTGATATGGATGACTACGCCGGAACTCATCATTGCCGTGTTAAGCGCCAACAGCGCGTGTTCGTCGTTTTCGATGGCGCCGCCCATGTGCGTCTCGACCCACCCGGTGTCGCGCTCCAGCGTCTCAGTCAGGCATTCGACGGTGGCACCGTCGGGAAGGCCGCCGGTCATAGACAGATCGCGCCGCAGGAAGCCGTTGACGAAGACAAGTCGCGGCCGCTCCGGATCGGCAGGCAGCACGGCCGGAATGAGATCGACCACGGCATTAGCATCGTCGGCCCGGGCCGAGCGGAACTGGGTGTCCTCAAGCGATTGCAGGCGGGTATATTTCCATGCTTCTAGCCTGGGCGTCGGCAGGCCGAGGGCGTTGAAGGTCTCAATCCCGGCTTCGCGACGGTCGTCGAGCCAGGCGAGCCCGCTGCCGGGCAGGTCGAATTTGACCTCGGCGAATTGCTGCGGAAATGAATCGACGGCAGTCGGTTGTTTGGGCATTGCTGTCGTCTATCCCCGCCTATTCGGCGGCCTCACCGAAGTCGGCGTAGCCATTCTCTTCCAGCTCCAGGGCTAACTCCTTGCCGCCAGATCGCCGGATGCGACCGTTCGCAAGCACGTGCACAAAGTCGGGCACGATGTGGTCGAGTAGGCGCTGGTAATGGGTGATGACGAGGGTAGCGCATTCCGGCGACTGTAGCGCATTGACACCGTCGGCGACGATCTTGAGGGCGTCAATATCAAGTCCGCTATCGGTTTCGTCGAGCACTGCCAGGGCCGGGTTGAGAACTGCCATCTGCAGGATCTCGTTGCGCTTCTTCTCGCCACCAGAGAAACCGACGTTGACCGGACGTTTGAGCATGTCGTCGGGAATGCCGAACTCCTTGGTCTTCTCACGCACCAGCTTGACACACTCCATGGCGTCCAGCTCGCTCTCGCCGCGATGGCGGCGGATCGCGTTGAGCGCTTCCTTGAGGAAAGTAGTATTGGGCACGCCGGGGATTTCGACCGGGTATTGGAACGCCAGGAACACGCCCTCGGCGGCGCGTTCTTCGGGTTCCAACTCGGTCAAGTCCTGGCCTTTATAGAGGATCTCGCCGCTGGTGACCTCGTAACCATCGCGACCGGCGATCACATAACACAACGTGCTTTTTCCGGAACCATTCGGGCCCATGATTGCATGGATCTCGCCGGCGTTCACGACCAGGTCAACACCTCTCAGGATTTCAACACCGGCAACGCTTGCATGGAGGTTCTTTATTTCGAGCATCTTATTATTAAGCCTTTGTTTTCGTTATATAAATATTATTTCTCTCAGCCGACGCTGCCTTCCAGGCTAATGCCGACGAGCTTCTGCGCCTCGACCGCGAACTCCATTGGCAGCTGCTGAAGGACCTCACGGCAGAAGCCGTTGACGACCAGCGCCACAGCGGTCTCCTCATCGAGCCCGCGCTGGCGCAGATAGAACAGCTGGTCCTCGCCGATTTTCGACGTCGTCGCCTCATGTTCGACGATAGAACTCTTGTTCTTGCTTTCGATGTAGGGAACCGTATGGGCACCACACTTGTCTCCGATCAGGAGCGAATCGCACTGGGTGTAGTTGCGCGACCCCGTCGCTTTTGGTGCCATGCGAACCAGGCCGCGGTAGGTCTGGTCGGCCCGGCCGGCGGAAATTCCCTTGGAGATTATCCTGGACGTAGTGTTCTTGCCGAGGTGGATCATCTTGGTCCCGGTATCGGCCTGCTGGCAGTTGTTGGTTATGGCCACCGAATAGAACTCGCCGACTGAGTTGTCGCCCTGCAGGATGCAGCTCGGATATTTCCATGTGATCGCCGAACCGGTTTCGATCTGGGTCCAGGAGATCTTCGAATTGTGGCCGCGGCAGGCACCACGCTTGGTGACAAAGTTGTAAATGCCGCCGCGCCCCTCCTTATCACCGGGGTACCAGTTTTGGACCGTCGAATACTTGATCTCGGCATCATCGAGCGTGACCAGCTCGACGACCGCCGCATGGAGCTGGTTCTCGTCGCGCATCGGCGCTGTGCAGCCCTCGAGATAGCTCACGTAAGAGCCCTCATCGGCGATGATCAGTGTGCGCTCGAACTGGCCGGTGTTTTCAGCATTGATGCGGAAATAAGTCGACAGCTCCATCGGGCACTTGACGCCCTTCGGGATGTAGACGAAAGAGCCGTCCGTGAACACCGCTGAGTTGAGCGTCGCGTGTTTGTTGTCTGTGTAGGGAACGACGCTGCCGAGATACTGGCGGACGAGATCAGGGCACCGCTCGACGGCTTCCGAGATCGGGCAAAAAATAACACCGACCTCCTCCAGTTTGGCCTTGAAGGTGGTGGCCACAGAGACTGAATCGAAGACCGCGTCAACGGCGACGCCGGCCAGTTTTTCCTGTTCTTTCAGCGGAATGCCGAGCTTCTCGTAAGTGGCCAGCAACTCGGGGTCGATTTCTTCCAGGCTCTTCGGCTTGTCGGCGCTCTTCGGCGCCGAATAGTAATAGGCGTCTTGGTAATCAAGCTTCGGGAACTTGGGCTTCTGCCAGGTTGGCTCGGGCATATTCAGCCAGTGAGCATACGCCTTCAAACGCCATTCAAGAAGCCATTCTGGTTC
>PTLJ01000026.1 GCA_002938045.1 Alphaproteobacteria bacterium MarineAlpha3_Bin4 | reverse complement strand
GGCCGTCGGCCGCATAGCTTCATCATCGGATTCGAAGTGGAGGAAAGCGAGGCAATCCTGGATTCACTTTGGCAACATGCCACTCAAACGCGTTTTGTCATTGCCCACGAGTGGCAGGTCGCCGATACCCTGATCTGGAATAATTTGTGTTTGCTGCACCGGCGGGACGCCTTCGATAATACTGCGCGGCGGATCATGCACCGGGCCCAGATTCGCGGTGATAAACCGATAAACTGAGAACCTAGTCTATTGCCGGAACCGGGCCAGTCCAGCTAGGTTCGGGGCCTCGAAAGCAATATCGCACCAGGCTTCAAGTTCGGCGGTCAGTTCAACGGGATACTCCCCGACGGCGGCGTTAGAGCGGTATTTAGCACGGAGCTCCTCGCCCAATAACGGTTCGCGTGCGCCGCCTCTGAGATGAGGCTGTTCAAATTCGTGCACGTTGCCGTCGGCCATCGTCACCCTGAGATGTCCCGAATAGTTGGCTGGATAATCGTTGGCCGGGTCAATCTCATAGTCAACCTTGGCCGCCAATTTCAAAATTTTCGGATCGGAAATTCGTGCCTCGGTGAACTGATCGAGACCGGCAGCTCTGTCCACAATGCCGACGGCGATGCAATAAGGAACGCTGAACTTGGCCGAATACCGCGTGGTCGGTCTGCGTTTCTCAGCCAACGGTTCCCACAAACGGTGCACCGTACCTTCACCGACCTTGCAGACGATCTTCGTAACCCGATCAGGATCGATGCCATTCTCAACCAGTCGAATGGCACAATCGACAAATGGCTGACACATGGTGCCGCAAGCATAGGGCTTGAAGGCAAGACCAGACATTTGCCACGTCTCACCCAAGCCGTTGGTAATGTAGTCGAAGTTGGGAGTAACCGACGGGTCGGCAAATCCAAAGAAGAACCCATGTTGGCCCTCGAAGACGGTTCTCGGGCCATCGAAGCCATTCTTTCCCAGGAGCGCAGCCCGAATGCCCGATTGTGCTGCCCAGCCGGGGTGTAACCGCTTGGTGGAGTTCCCCTCTGCTAGATATTCAATGATCCCTGAAGCCATGCTACCAGCAATGCCGAGCGCGTTGCTCGCCTCTGCGGCCGTTAAATCCAATGTAGCGGCTGCGGCGGCCGTCGCTCCGAAGGTGCCTAAAACGGCTGTGGGATGGAATCCGGCCCGGTGTATGGCGGTCGGCGCAACGACAGCGAGACGGCACAAGAGTTCTGCCCCAACGGCGATCCCCACGAGCGCATCTGCGCCCGAGCGCCCATGGCCTTCAGCCGCTGCCAGGACGGTGGGGACGATGACGGCCCCCGGATGGACTGGTGTTCCCTCGAAGGTGTCATCGTAGTCTTCGCCATGTGCGGCAGTGCCATTGACCAACGCCGCTCCGACCATGTCCAATGCCCGCGTGTGGCCGATGGCGGTGACAACGCCTTCACTTTCGCATGAATTGAGAACCGCACAGACATAGTCGAACCGACGTGCGGCCAGGCAAAGCCCGGCCACGTCAAGCAGCGACTGTGCTGCCTTTTTCCGAACCGCATCGGGCAACGCCGCCGGATCGACAGCGACGGCCCAGGCAGCGAACTGTTCGGCGACGGCAATGCCAGCTGCGGGAAGGTCGGCAGCGCTCACGGCAGGTAGCGCCCTCCGTTGACGTGCAGGGTCTGGCCGGTGACATAACCTGCTTCGGGACTGCACAGGTAGCGGACGGCAGCAGCTAGTTCCTCCGGTGTTCCCAGACGATTAACGAGAGCGACATTACCGCCGGGGTGCGGAGCGACGGGATGGGCATCCTTTCCACGTGTGGTGTCCATAGTCCCGGGAACAACACAGTTAGCGCGGATACCTTTATCTGCATAGTCGACAGCGATTGCCTTGGTCAGACCTACAACACCGGCTTTGGAAGCGACCACGTGGGGCCGGTCAACGGCGCCAAAGTGGGCTGAAATGCCACCGATGTTGACGATCACGCCGCCACCTGCCGCGACCATAGGAGGCAGGCAGGCACGTGCGCATAAGAAAGCTCCATCAAGAATGACTGCGGTCACGTCGCGCCACTGGGCAAGGCTCATGGTTTCCAAGGCTTGTTGGCGGCGCACGGCGGCGTTATTGACGAGGATATGGATGCCACCAAAGGTGTCGACAGCGGCCTTAGCCAAGGCATTAACTGCCGTCTCATCGGTCACATCGGCCATATGCTTTATGGCCCGCCCGCCCGCCGTTTCGATTTCCGCGACTACGGCAGAAGCGCCTTCGTTGTCAGCCCGAGCGTTGATGACGATTGTCGCGCCATCGGCTGCGAGGGCTAGTGCAATGGCGCGACCGATATTACGTGACGAACCAGTGACGATGGCATTTTTGCCGGTGAGGGGCAGTTTGATATCGCTCATAATCGACCCTAGGTAGGCCCGTTCTTGCGGCCCAACAACCTACGAACCCGCGGTCCGATCAGCGGCCACAAAAGCCCTGTGGCGGTTATTAGAAAAAAGAAAACGACGATTGGGCTCTCGAAAAACCGAAACCAATTGTTATCGAACATGATCATCGATTGCGACAAAGATTCCTCTACCAGCTTGCCGAGGATCAAGCCCATGACTAACGGTGCCGGACCGAAGCCGTGACGCTTCATTAGGAAACCGACGACACCCGAGATGAACATTACCCAGATGTCAAACACGGAACTGGCGAATGAATAGGCCCCGACCATGGAGAATACGAAGACCGCCGGCCACAGCAATTGTCGTGGGATCAGGGTTATACGCGAGAACACCTTGGCGCCACCGAGCCCGATGCCGAGGAACATGAAATTTGCCACCAGCATGGCGCCAAAAATGGCGTAGATGAAGTGGGGGGTTTCCTGCATCAGGTAGGGCCCGGGGCGAAACCCGTGCATGATCAAGGCGGCCAGGATAATCGCCGTGGTTGCGCTACCCGGGATCCCGAGAGCCAGGGTAGGAACCATGGCGCCGCCGGTCGCCGCATTGTTGGCGGCCTCGGGTCCGGCGATGCCTTCGAGAGCGCCGTGGCCAAACTCCTCTTTGTTCTTGGACCACCGCTTGGCTTCATTGTAGCCCATGATGGCGGCTACCGTGGCGCCTTCGGCTGGCAGGATACCGATGAAGGTACCGATGCCGCTGGAGCGTAGGATAGTCCAGCGTACCCGGCGAAAATCCTCGCGACTGGGCAACTTGATGACAATGGATGTGATCCGCTCATAGGCGACGTTGAGAACCTGCGATTGGCCCAGCAGTTCACCTATGGCAAACAATCCGATCAGCACCGGTACAAAGCTGACACCCTCGGTCAGTTCGTAGATTCCAAACGTGAACCTTTCGACACCTGTCGTTAGATGGATGCCGGCAGTTCCTATGAGAACGCCGAAAGCGCCCGCGATAAGGTTACGGAGCGACGATTTGCCGCTGATGGAAGCCAGCATGGAAAGGGCAAAGACGGTCAATGCGAAGTATTCGGGTGGCCGGAATTTCAAGGCCAGCTTGGCTAACAGCGGCGCCGCGAACAAGAAGATGATGAGGCTGAAGACGCCACCCAGCACGCTGCTAACGGCGGCTAGCCCGAGGGCCCGCCCGGCCTCACCGCGCTTCGCCATGGGATAGCCGTCGAGCGCCGTTGCCGCCGCCGGCGGCGCTCCGGGCGCATTAATCAGAATCGCCGTGATCGAGCCGCCAAAGGTGCCGGCGCAGTAGAGCGCTGCCATCATGCAAATCGCCGGCACTGGATCGAGTGTAATGGTGAACGGCAGCAACAACGCCACTGCCATTGGTGAACTCAGGCCCGGTAACGCGCCGACAGTAACTCCGATCAATACGCCTCCGAACACCAAGGCGATGTTGAAGGGATCAAAAACCAACGTCAGGCCTTGGATGACGGGTTCCATGCTGCCCCTATCTTAGCGTGATGCCAAAGACGCCGGTTTCGAAGTGAACGCCGAGCACGTAGGAAAACAGCACCGTTACCGCCATCGGCAGGATGATGGCGTAAGGGACGATAACCTTGATGCGACGTTCTCCCCACAGCACAGGAAGTGCGAGACAGACGAAGAACATCGATAACGCCGTTCCCAGCCACAATATCGAGACAATTACGCCGAACAGCAGCAACGCGGTTATGCCCGCCATCGGTTTAATGCGATGTGCCCGGTCCTTGTTGAGGCTTTTGCCTTTTTCTCCAAGGAACAAGTGCTCGAACGGCAACGCCAGGGTCAGAATAACGAT
Source organism: Alphaproteobacteria bacterium MarineAlpha3_Bin4 (assembly GCA_002938045.1). Lineage (GTDB taxonomy): Bacteria > Pseudomonadota > Alphaproteobacteria > Rhodospirillales > Casp-alpha2 > PTLJ01. The sequence goes on along the minus strand of PTLJ01000026.1, from coordinate 7,288 downwards.
TGTCCAAATCAAAAGGCGCGGAAAGAACTCGGGCGGAACGTCCTGGGCGAACAGGTCGGCAACTATTTCAAAGCCGGTCGTTACCCAGTAAAGGAATCCGCACCCGATCAGGATAATGATCGTCAATCCAAGATCGGTTCGGTTGATGAGGGAAGACGCTTGTGCGTCTTCCCTCCCGTTCTCGGCATTTGGACCAGGCTGGTCCATGTTGTCCGTGCTTGCGCTCTTTATTTAGTGGATAGTTGGCCTATCATTTGATCAGTCCCAAGTCTTTCAGAGCGTTCTCGGCCTTGGCGTATTCTTCCTTGATGTGTTTGGTCCACACTTCGTGGCCAGCAACGCTGTCCTCGACCGTCAGGCCGGCGCTCTTCAGGTAATTGGCGAAGACTTCATGCTTCATCGCCTTGACCATACCCTTCGACAAGACTTCGATGCGGTCCTGGGGCGTCCCTTTCAGCACCCAGTAGCCGCGCGTTGTCGAGGTCTTGACCTTGTAGCCGGCCTCATATGTGGTGGGTACGTTCGGATAGTCATTGAGTCGCTTTTCTGCCATAACGGCAAGGGCACGGAATGTTCCATCCTTGACCTGGCTCCCAGCCTCACTGACATTCGGCAGGGTAGCGACGATGGCACCGGACATCAGCGCTTGCACCATCTGAGCGCCGCTGCCAAATGGCACCACTTTGAACTTGATTCCAGCTACCTTGGCAAACTGAGCTAAGCCTATGTGTTCGGTGCCGCCAACTTGGGCGACGCCCCAGTTCAAGGCTTTGGTTTTAGAAGCGTTGACGATATCAGCCAGTGACTTGTACTCGCTGCTGGAAGACACAGTGATGAACGTTGGATCGTCCATGGCGCGAGCAACACCGACCACATCGTCAATCTTGAGCGGCGATTTTCCGCGGGCGATGGTATAGAGATGGCTTTGGGTCAGGGCGAGCACTGTGTAGCCGTCCTTTGGCTTGCCGAGTGCATATTGGTGGGCCTTGGCGCCAGATCCACCGCGCCTAGCAACGACGGACATATCGACGCCCAAAACGCGCCGTGAACGAATCATCATCATTCGCGCCGTAGTGTCAGTACCGCCACCGTACTTCGAGTGGATAACGATTTGGATCGGTTTGGATGGAAATTTTTCCTGGGCCCAGGCGATGGAACCCGGCAGGATCACGACAAGGCTAAATATCGTGCACAGCCCCGCCAGGGTCGTTCTCGTCAACCGCAATCGAAACATAGTGAATACCTCCCAAAAATTCTCAACGAAAAAGAGCGAAAATTGATTATCTTTAGACCTTTCAAGGCTCTTGAATTGGGAATGCTCCCATTATCTTGTTGCAAGAGTCAACAGGCGCGGGTGGGAGCGATGCGGCACTTAGGCCTTGGCCACGACGGTGGTGACTTCCTATTCGTGCCCAGGAAGTAGACCCCCTCCCCCCGAATATGGGCTTTGATGGTTTCGTTTGAGAGAACAAACGGGGAAATCCATGCTACGCCATGCTGCTGACCGGCCCCCACGGACGAAACCACGTTGTAAGTTAGAACCGGTTGTGTCGGGAAGGCCGGATTTGGCTCAGGCTCAGCGGGTCTCGGTCAGTGCAACCTAGCCAGCAGTGCCCTTGCTTGGCGGCTGCAGCCCCGCTCTGCCATCCAAACTACCCGATGGGCATCGCTCGGCAAGACGGGAACCAGGTGGATCATCAGCTTGCTGACGGTCGATCGGTCGGACAGCTTGGCTAGGTAGCGTCCGCCGTCGGTCAACGGCATCTTTCCAGGCCAGGCCATGCGGTTGCGGCCGACGGGCCAGCGGACGGAGACTTTAACATCGTCGGGCAGGGTCTTGAGCGTTAGGGTGACGGACTTATGCCGCTTGCTCCTGGAGATATTCGGCACAGCGTTGGCTAGCACACAGTAATCACCCGAGCGTTGCACGTCGACAGCCCAGAGATCGATAACCGTCGTCTTCGTCATCGAACCGCCGCGGATGACGCCGAGCACCTGGTTTCCCGCAGCGTCGCCCACCATCAGACGCGATAGCGCCTTGACCAGCCCGTCGGCCTTTATCTTTGTTACGCCGCCGGGCGTTCCTGCCACCGGCGGCAGGCCAGAGAACGGTCCCTTCAAGTTTGTCACCGTGCCGTCCTCGGCAAGCAGCTTCAAATGGACGCCGGAGGGCAAAGTCAGCGCGGCCGAGGCATCCACGATCTGGCCCGGCTTGAGCGTGGATTCCGTGGATTCGATCACCACGAGTTCCCCGGCCAGGGCGCTCCAGGTAGCGACGAGCCAGCAAACGGCTATGACCAACGTCGCAACGATATGCATGATCACTTCTCCCGCAAAACGATGGTGACCCCCTTTTCACCTACGGCCAGGCGCTCCGCGTGGAAGGCCGCAAGTGTATCATCAGGGTATTCCCTCAACAACTCGGTGAACGCCGCCTCGGCACCAGGGTCCCCGTCGCGCATGGCCTCAAAGGCACTTCGATAGGCGGCGGTGCTAGCCGCGTCGACGTCGGACAACGGCTCGAAGGCCTCGACGCCCTCGCTTTTGCCTTTGAGCACCAGGATACCGACGGGACGAAAGGGGGTCTCGGGGCAGCGCGCGGCGGTCGCCTCGCTGACGCAAACGTTGGTGCCTAGGTGCTTGTTGACACTCTCCAAGCGGGACGCGGTGTTGATGGTATCGCCCTGCGCCGTGTAGTCGAAGAATGACTCACCTCCGAAGTTGCCGACCACGGCATTGCCGGTGTGGATGCCGATGCGGGTGCACCCAAAATCGAGCCCTTGGGCTCGCTGTTCGGCGACAAATTGGCGGCCGAAGGCATCCATGGCGAGGGCGCAGGCGACAGCGCGAGCGGGATGGTCAGGTTGCTCCAAGGGTGCGCCGAAGATGACAACCAGGGAGTCACCGACAATCTTATCGATGGTGCCCTCTTGCTCGACGACGATGCGGCACAGGTAGTCCAGGTACTCGTTCAGCACTGGCAGGAGGACCGTCGGTTCCGTTCTCTCGACCAAAGTGGTGAAGTCGGCCAGATCTGTGAACAGGCTGGTGACCTGGCGACGCTCGCCGCCCAGAGCCAGCCGGGACGGGTCGGCGATGAGCTGATCCACCACCGGCGCTGCTACGAAGCGGGAAAAGGCCTGGTGAATGAAGCGCTTATGGCGCCTCTGCCGATGGCCAACGTAAGCGCTCCCGACGCTGCCGGAGAGGACGAACGAGAGGGTCGGCGAAATCAGCGGGACTAGAGCGCCAGCGTAGGCGTAGAGGGCAAAGCCGCCGATCCACAGTGCGACCAATCCGGCGGCAACGGTTGCCACCTTGGCCAGGACGGACAACGGAACAGCGGCCAGAAGTAGCCCCAGCGCAGCGAGTGCGAGGACCGCCACCGCCTCCACGGCCAACTCTGATTCCGGCGCCTGGCGGCCATCCAGGAGCTGGGCCAGGATATGGGCGTGGATGACCACCCCCGGCGTCGGTCCTCCGGACTGGCCGGTGGTGGCGGACAGCGGGCTTAGGTGGCGGTCGTTGTGAGGCAGGTCGGCACCGATGAGCACGACTTTTCCAGCCAGCCACTGTCGGGGCAGTAGCTTAACCGCATGGGCCGGCAGGACCCGAAAGGCGGAGGTTCCGGGGGCCGGGCCGGGCCGATAGGCGATTGGCACCGGCGCCTCGGGAACGGCGGCGCCGAGAAGCACCGCCAGGGCCGGCGCTAGACCGCGGGTGAACTCGCCGTTGCGTTGAATTCCAGTGAAGATCCGGCGCACCCGGCCGTCGTAGGGGTCGGTCTGGAGCCTGGCGTGACCCTTGGTCACTCCCTCCAAATAAGTGTTGAGAAAGACCTGCTGGCGCTCGGTCAGCTGATCATCCGCGTCGGCCCAGGACACAACCACCGGCATCTTCAGTCGCTTGAGCACCCCCAAGAGGGCCTCGTCCTTTGCCGGCTCCGTCGCCTGATCGAAGAGGATATCGAGGGCGACGGCGCGCACGCCCGCGTCATTCAGGGTGACGAGAAGGTCGGCGATGAAGCCTCGGTCCAGGGGCGAGCGATAGGGCAGAGTGGCGAGGGTGTCCTCGGTGATGGCTACTACCACGACGTCGGAATTCTGAGGTTCTGACGGCGACAGAGTGGCTAGGCGAAAATCGTCTAGCCTGTTTTCGGCGGTGGCGAGGAGGGGAAATCGGTGCCCCAAGGCGAGGCTGGCCAGGGCGCTGAAAATGACAATCAGCGCCATATAGAGAATGTGTCCTGCCCTCGACTCCTGGACCATAAATCCTGTCCACTAGCAGCTGCACCGCTCGTCGCCGGGTGCCGCCCAGCGCTCGGTTGCCGTCGGGCAACGGCTGGGCCGCGTTACCTTCAAGGAAAGGCTAGCGCTACCGCCGCGAGACCTCAAGGGCGTGTGCGCAAAGGCTCGCTTCGCGCGCCGAGGCGCGGTCGGCCTGTTGCGTGGCGGGGGACTTTACATAAGCGGGCTCAGGATTGAAAACCGAATGTTGCTTAAGCGCGGCGGATACCTGGGCCGGATCGGCCGAGGAAACGTTCTCTTTTCCTGTAAACATGTTAACCCGCCATCAATCGCCACTGGCTGTTACATCTGCTTTAACCTCGAAACCGAACCCACACTGGACCCAACTCGCTTCCCGTCCTGAGGTCGCATTGCCAAGACTCAGGAAATACGCAAATTGGCAAGCACAATAATTGAGTGGGCACCCGTCATTAGAACACCCCTGGCCCCTGGTTGTGGTGGCGGGATCCTGGCAAGCCTAATCGGATAACGCCTCGGCGTCACTCGGTAGCGATGAATTCCTGGTATTCCCCGGCCAGGTCTTCGATCGCGGCATCGAGTATGATCTTGCCCATCTTGGCGCTCGCCAGGGACGGGTCGGATCCTATTCGGCCGTCGGGGAAACGGCGGCGGTAGTCGGCGGCGTCGAAGATCGGTCCTTCCGGCGCCTTGCCAGGCGCCATCTCGGCCTTGCGTGCCCGTTCGCCGTCCTTCGGGTGGACGTGGTAGGTCAGCGACACCTCGGAAACAGTCGCGTGGCTACCCTCGGAGTCGCCGAACTCGCGATCGCAGATCTCCTGGAACTTAGGAGAATTCCACCAGTTGCAAAGCGTGCAGCGGACGTTCGGGCGATTGGTGCCTGCCGTGCGCAGACTTGACTCTGAGTAAATCTCCGAGAACGCGGCCTTCACGGTGGCGATGTTGCCGCCGTGACCGTTGACGAAGAAGAACCTGTCGAAGCCTTGGACGGCGAGTGAATTGACCATGTCGCAGATGACAGCGAGCAAGGTCGAAGGACGGAGCGCCATCGATCCCGGAAAGCCCAGGTGATGCTGTGCCATGCCGACGGCGATGGTCGGCGCGACCATGACGCCGAGCTTTTCGCCAAGGCTCTGGGCGACGACCTCGGCGCAAATGGCGTCGGTTCCGATCAAGCCCACGGGGCCGTGTTGTTCGGTTGATCCGATCGGCATGATCATTCCGGTCGAGCCCTTGAGGTAGGTCTCGACCTCGGGCCAGGTTCTAGTGTGCAGCAGCATGTCGCGCCGTTCCTCCCTGCTGGTAGCGCTGCTTTATGGCCGCCGCTGTAGTGACGGTCAAGCACGGTGACGCGATTAGCGGCTGCTCGTCACTACTTTTTCCGACTGTGGCACGGTGCTAGACTGCCGGGCGTAAAATGGCACTTTCCTCGAACGATATGCACGACAGTCGTCCACCGGCCCGGCTTCCCTGCTGCGACACAATCGTTATTTACGATCTAGAATTTACATCTTGGCCCGGCTTCGCCGACAGTGGCTGGAGCCTTCCGGGGAAACACCCGGAGATCATTCAGATCGGCGCCGTCATGCTTGATGTCGCAGACGGGTTTGGAGAAAATAACTCGTTCGAATGCCTAGTCCGGCCGACTGTCAATCCGGTTCTCAGCGACTATATCGTCTTGTTGACCGGCATCTCGCAAGAGTGGATTGAGCGCGACGGCCTCCCGTTCGCCGAGGCGCTCGATCAGTTCAAGAAATTCGTCGAGCCCGCCGACGGCATGTGGGCCTACGGAACCGATCAGAAGATCATTGAACGCAACTGCCGCCTGACCGGAATTTCCTACCCCCACGCGTTCGATCGCTCGGTCAATCTTCGGCCCCTATTTACGGAAGCCCTGGAAACGCAAGGGCCGCTGCCTGATAGCGGCGATTTACTCACCTATATGGACCTGCCGCCGGTCGGCCACGCCCACGACGGCCTTGTCGACGCGCGCAGTCTGGCCGAAGCGATCCGCCATTTGGTCGGTGTCGGCCGCATGGAATAGGATCGAGCCGGCGGCCATATTACGGATTAATTGAAATATTTTGAGCTCGACAACCAATTCTAGCTTCGAACAGGGCGCACTGGCTCTAATCATTCAAAGATTAGAATTTAGTAGTAGGAATGATAGACTTTTGATTGCGGCGTTCTCACCTTGGGGGGTGTTGTGAGGCAGTCCTCAAAAATCGTTGTTGGGTTACTTCTGGTAGCCGGGGTAACTGCATGTCAGACGGATGACAGTTACACCGGTTACGCGTTATTCGAGTATGTGGTTTCGGACAAAGCTGATGGCACTTTAATCGGCTCCGGGCCGATTACACTGTCGCCTAGAGTTCAAGCAAAATTCGAGGAGTACAAGTCATACTGGGACAAACGGAGCCCGCATAGCAATTGCGTAGAACCAATTGAACAAACTGAACCCGGGGCTGGGGGCCAAGATCACCGGCCTAAACGTGGCGAAGGGGCATTCGCTGTCACGCTCGATGGTCAGCATGCCAGCTGGGTTAATTGTCCCCAACGTATGAGTTGTATGCAGTGTTGGATTTGGAAACATCTAGCATATCCGGGGGGAAGCGAGCTAGGTGCCATCGAAGGTTGTGAGAAGCAAAGCGGACGAACTTGTAAGATTTATTCAATCGATGGTCGTGTTGTTTGGAAGGGCGAGACGACGGTCCGCGGACTACGTATTGGTCAAGCTTACGAATAATGCGAGGGACGTCATAAGGTAAGCAAATCTCACATTGTGCAAAAGCCACGCAATATCAAAATGGGAGATAAACATGGGAAGCATCCTGCATGGTGGCCGTGGCATTAACGGAATTTTGAATTGGATTGATAGTGCGGCTTTCACTGGTACAGGGCCTTAACCCAAGAGAGGATAAGACTAATCATTGTTTCCCGAAGAAGCTGGTTGCTCCTGATAATAGCCTATTCCTTTATTTTTTATGGGCAGGCCCCAACGGTTTCGGCCCAGAATAACCTGC
>PTLJ01000252.1 GCA_002938045.1 Alphaproteobacteria bacterium MarineAlpha3_Bin4 | reverse complement strand
CTATAAAGTCGTTTTTGCTTTGAGCTGCCTGGGCTTCGTTTATATTGGCACCGATTGAGGTTCCGCTTCTTAAGAGCTGTTTTGAGAGGACATATTCCTTCTGGCTTCGGTTGGCGTAGGGGCTTACAGAGACACGGCTTTTACCGGATCAGGAAAAAATACTCGGAAATTGCACCCCGCGCTGCTTCTCCGGCATTGGAACAACATGTTATCCTGGATTAGGTAACTGGACACAGAAGAAGAAAATTGGACCCGCTGGAGCAGGAGCGTTGGTCGGGAATGGCAAATGAGTTGGCGGAAACGAGTTTTGCGTTGGATTGCCGCCGGCAGCGTTTTCTTAGTCATCGTCACAGTCGTTGGCGGCGCTGCGAGGCAATCAATGGCTGATTGGCGAACGGCAAGTCGTGCCAGTACAGGAATCGCGCCCGACCCAGCGCTCAACCGCGAGGCTATCGTCCAAATCTATACCGCGCGCGCATTTGGCTGGCGAGGTGCTTTCGGCGTGCACAGCTGGATAGCTGTCAAACCGACTAACGCGGACGAGATCACCGTCTACGAGATCATTGGATGGCGACTTTACTACGGCGGTAACGCGCTCTCTGTTTCCAATCGTCCGGCCGACGGCCGCTGGTTTGGTGCGGAGCCGGAGATCATCGCTGACATACGAGGCGACGGCGTCGACGACCTCATCAAACGTGTCGATGTAGCGGCAAAAACCTACCCCTACCCAGGCGTCTATCACATTTGGCCTGGCCCCAACTCAAACACTTTCACAGCCCACGTGGCACGCGCAGTTCCCGAACTCAAGGTCGATCTTCCGCCGACCGCCATTGGCAAGGACTACATTCCCAACGGCGTTTTCGCTCCGTCCCCGAGTGGCACCGGCTACCAGTTCTCGCTCTTCGGCATCTTCGGGATCCTCGTCGGTCGCGAAGAGGGGGTCGAGGTCAACCTGCTGGGACTAACCTTCGGCTTCGACTTCGCTGACCTTGCCATCAAGCTACCGCTTGCCGGCCGGCTAGCGCTTTAGGATTCTTGAACTGCCGTGAGTATCTGGGGAAAAGTCATTGGTGGCGTCGCTGGGTTTGCCGTTGGTGGGCCATTGGGCGCGATCCTCGGCGCCGTCGCCGGACATCAGGTCGACAAGATGCGTGGCGGCAACAATTTTACTGGCTCCGACAAGAACGCCCGTCACGTCGCCTTCACCACCGCGGTGATAGTACTGTCAGCAAAGATGGCCAAGGCTGACGGCGTTGTCACCCGCGATGAGGTAGAGACCTTCAAGAAACTGTTTCAAATCCCACCCGATGAAATGAAGAACGTCGGCCGATTGTTCGACGAAGCGAAAAAGGAAGCGAGCGGCTTCGAGCCTTATGCCGAGCAGATCGCGATGATGTTTGCGCACGAACCGGTGGTGATGGAGGAGCTCATGGGTGGGCTGTTTCTGGTCGCTAAGGCCGACGGCCGCATTCATCCCGACGAGATTACCTATCTTGCCAACATTGCCCAGATTTTCGGCTTTACCGAGCACCAGTTCGAGCGTCTGAAAACTATCCACCTAGGAACGGACGACGAAACCGATGCCTACGAGGTGCTCGATTTGAACCGTGAAGCTAGCGACGAAGAGATTAAGAAACGCTACCGCGAACTGATACGCGAGCACCATCCGGACACCCTAATAGCTAAGGGCGTGCCGCAGGAGTTCGTCGACTTGGCCAACGACAAGATGGCGGCCATTAACACGGCCTACGACCGCATCGAGAAGGATAGGGGCCTCAGGTGAGTGAAGCGACTTCCCCTAACTACGATGAACGCACGTCTGGCGCGCCCGTCGACATCCTGGTTTTTCATTACACTGGCATGGAGACCGCAACGGCGGCGCTGACGCGGCTCCGCGATCCGGCGGCGCGAATCAGCGCGCATTACCTGATCGATGAGGACGGCCGCATCGACGCGCTTGTTGACGAGCGATACCGGGCCTGGCATGCCGGCGTTTCGTATTGGCGTGGCGAGACCGACGTCAACGGAC